>DATGFB010000323.1:0-6772 GCA_035309605.1 Jatrophihabitantaceae bacterium | reverse complement strand
GCCGGCGGCCTCGATTTCCTTGACCACGGCCGAGGCGGCTTCGAGGCGGATGTCGTTGACGACGACGTTGCCGCCCTCGGCGCCGATCAGCAGGGCATACTCGCGGCCCAGGCCGCTGCCCGAGCCGGTGACGATGACGGTGCGGTCCTTGCAGATGCCCATTACAGTCGCTCGATGATGGTGACGTTGGCGACGCCGCCGCCTTCGCACATGGTCTGCAGGCCGTAGCGGCCGCCGGTGCGCTCGAGCTCGTTGAGCAGCGTGGCGAACAGCTTCGTGCCGGTCGCGCCGATCGGGTGACCGAGTGCGATCGCTCCCCCGTTGACGTTCACCTTCGCGAGATCGACGTCGAGCTCTTTGGCCCAGGCGAGTACGACGGACGCGAACGCCTCGTTGATCTCGACGAGGTCGATATCGTCGAGCGTCATCCCCGCCTTCGCCAGCGCATGCTTCGTCGCGCGGATCGGCGCGGTGAGCATGTAGACGGGATCGTCGCCGCGTACCGAGATGTGGTGGATGCGCGCCCGCGGCGTCAGCCCGAACCGCTGCACCGCGGCTTCCGACGCGATCAGCGCAGCGGACGACGCGTCGGAGATCTGCGACGACAGCGCAGCCGTGATGCGGCCGCCTTCGCGCAGCGGCTTCAGCTCGGCCATCTTCTCGAGTGACGTGTCGGGACGCGGTCCCTCGTCGACGGCGAAGTCGCCGAACGGGACGATCTCGTTCTTGAACCGGCCCTCGTCGATCGCGGCGAGCGCGCGCCGGTGCGATTCGAGTGCGTACTGCTCCATGCGCTCACGCGAGATGTCCCAGCGCTCGGCGATCATGTCCGCGCCGCGGAACTGCGAGATCTCCTGATCGCCGAATCGCTCCGCCCAGCCCACCGCGCCGGCGAACGGCGTCTCGAAGCCGAGTTGCTGCCCGAACGCCATCGCGGACGAGATCGGAATCGCCGTCATGTTCTGCACGCCGCCGGCCACGAGCAGATCGGCCGTACCCGACAGCACCGCCTGCGCCGCGAAGTGCACCGCCTGCTGCGACGAGCCGCACTGCCGGTCGATCGTGACGCCGGGGACCTCGTCGCTGAAACCGGTCGACAGCCAGCACGTACGCGCGATGTCGCCAGACTGCGGGCCGATCGTGTCGCAGCAGCCGAAGATCACGTCATCGACGGCGGACGGGTCTGCCGACGGATTGCGCTCGAACAGCGCCTTGATGACGTGCGCGCCGAGGTCCGCGGAGTGCACCTGCGACAGGGAGCCCTTCTTGCGCCCGACCGGGGTGCGGACCGCGTCGATCACGTATGCCTCTGCCATCAGCTTCTCCCGATTCCGTCGAGCACGATCGCCAGGTATTGCTCGGTGATGTCCGTGACCTGCGTGCGTCCACCAGGCCGATACCAGCGCACGCCGACCCAGACCGTGTCGCGGAAGAACCGGTACGCGAGCTCGACGTCGAGGTCGGTGCGGAACGAGCCGTCCGCGATGCCTTCGCGCAACAGGTCGAACCACATCGTGCGGAACTGCGCGAGCCGCTCGCGGATGTAGGCGAACCGTGGTTGGTCGGCGAGCAGCCGCGCCTCGTTCTGGTAGATCGCGACGGCGGCGTGATGGCGGTCGAGCGCCTCGAAGGACGTCACGACGATCGCCACGAACCGTTCCCGCGGCGGCAATTCGCGCGCCACGATCGCCTCGTAGTCACCGAACAACTCGTCGAGGAACGAGCGCAGGATCTCGTCCACCATCGACTCCTTGGAGTCGAAGTGGTGGTACAGACTGCCCGACAGGATGCCCGCCGCGTCCGCGATGTCACGCACGGTGGTGGCCTTGAGCCCACGGTCGGCGAACAGCTGCCCGGCGATCGCGAGCAACTCGCCACGGCGTTCGGACGTGATGGCGCTCATGCGTGCTGACTCGAGACGGACAGGACCTCGCCGGTCATGTAGGACGAGTAGTCGCTCGCCAGGAACACCATGACGTTCGCGACCTCCCACGGCTCGGCGTAGCGCCCGAACGCCTCGCGCTGCGTGAGCTCGTCGAGCAGCTCGTCGCTGGTGACCTTGACCAGGTGCGGGTGCATCGCGAGGCTCGGCGCGACCGCGTTGACGCGGACGTTGTGCGGCGCGGCGTCGAGCGCGGCGCACCGCGTCAAAGCCATCACGCCCGCCTTGGCCGCGGCGTAGTGCGCCTGCCCCTCCTGCGCGCGCCAGCCGACGACCGACGCGTTGTTGACGATCGCGCCGCCACCGCCTTGCGCGATCATCCGGCGCAGTGCCGCGCGGGTGCAGCGAAAGGTTCCGTTGAGCGTGACGTCGAGGACGCGGGTCCACTCGTCGTCGGTCATGTCCACGATCGACCTGGTGCCGCCCAGTCCGGCATTGTTGATCACCACGTCCACGCGGCCGAACCGCGCGACCGCACCGTCCAGCAGCCCCTGCACCTGGCCTTCGACGGTGACGTCACACGCGATCGCGTCGACGCGCTCGCCGTGCTCGGCCTCGAGCGCGTCGAGCGTCTCCCCGAGACGCCGCTCGTGCCAGTCGCTGATGACGACGGATGCGCCCTCCTCCAGGCAACGGCGGGCGGCGGCCTGCCCGATGCCGGCACCGGCCGACGCGGTCACGACGACGACCTTGCCGTCGAGCAGGCTGTGCCCGCCGACTTGTGGAGGCGCCCCGCTCATGTGCGTGCCTCGCGCGGCAAGCCGAGCGTGCGCTCGGCGATGATGTTGCGTTGCACCTCGTCCGAGCCGCCGTAGATCGTGTCGGCCCGAGTGAACAAGAACATGCGCTGCCATTCGTCGAGGTCCGGGCCGGGCTTGTCCATGACGAGCGAGGATGCGCCGCGCACCTGCATGGCCAGTTCGCCGAGGTCGCGGTGCCAATGCGCCCAGAGCAGCTTCGCGACCGACGCTTCGGCGCCGGCAGTCGCCTTGCCCGACGTCACGCCGGCCAAGGTGCGCACTGCGTGGGCCCGCATGACTTCGACCCCCATCCACGCGCGCGACAGGCGCTCGCGGATGACCGGGTCGTCGGCGGTGCCGTTCGCGCGGGCCAGCGCGATGAGGTCGGCGAGCTCGCGCTCGAACCCGACCTGCTTGCCGAGCGTCGCGACACCGCGTTCGAATCCGAGCGTGCCCATCGCGATCCGCCAGCCGTCACCGGGTGCGCCGACGACGAGTGAGGCGTCGGTGCGCGCGTCGTCGAAGAACACCTCGTTGAACTCCGACGTGCCGGTCAGTTGCACGATCGGGCGCACAGCGACGCCGGGCTGCTTCATCGGCACGAGCAGGTACGACAGCCCGGCGTGCCGCGTCGAGCCCGGATCGGTACGGGCGACGACGAAGCACCAGTCGGCGAGATGTGCGAGCGACGTCCACACCTTCTGCCCGGTGATCGACCACTGCGTGCCGACGAGCCGCGCAGTCGTCGCGACGTTCGCGAGGTCTGATCCGGCGTTGGGCTCGGAGTACCCCTGGCACCACAGCTCGCGCACCATCCGGATCTGCGGCAGGAAGCGCCGTTGCTGCTCGGGCGTCCCGAACGCGATGAGCGTCGGGCCGAGCAGTTCCTCGCCGAGGTGGTTCACCCGCGACGGTGCGTCGGCGCGCGCGTACTCCTCGTGCCAGATGACCTGCTGCGAGACGGGCAGACCGCGGCCGCCGTGCTCGACCGGCCAGCCGATGCAGGTCCAGCCGTGCGCGGCGAGGTGGCGGTCCCACTCGAGCCGTTCGGAGTGCGCCTCGTGCTCGCGGCCCGGGCCGCCCAGCCCGCGCAATTCCGCGAACGCACCGGTCAGGTTGTCGGCGAGCCACTCGCGGACGGTGGCGCGGAAGGCCGCGTCGGTGCCAGGCTCGCTGGCACCGTCAGGGGCGCCAGGTGCCGCACTCTGGCTCCCGGTCATCCCCGTACGATAACCTACCAAGCACTTGCTTTGTAGCCTGGGACGGCGGTTCGGAGGGATGGATGCAGACCGAGACGGCGACGACGCCACAGGCGTTGTTCCGGCTCGCGCACGCCCGTCCGGACGGTCTCGCCGTGGCCGACGGGGACGTGCGGCTCACCTGGGCCGAGCTGCAGGACGAGGTGCTGCTGACCGCGCGCTTGTTCGCGGCACAAGGCGTCGCGCCCAAAGACCGGGTCGCACTGTGGGCGCCGAACTCGCATCACTGGGTGATCGCGGCACTGGCCACGCATTACTGCGGCGCGACGCTGGTGCCGATCAACACGCGCTACACCGGGCACGAGGCGCTCGACATCGTCACGCGCACGTCGGCGAAGGCGCTCGTCGTCGCGGCGCCGTTCCTCGGCATCGACCGGCTGGCGAAGCTGCGCGAGGCCGCCGGCGACGGCGGGCTGCCTGGGCTGGCCACCGTGTTGCAGATCCCGACCGGCGACGCGTCGCCGCTGCCCGACGGCGTGCTCGGCTGGGACGAACGGGCCGAGCACGCCGCGCCCGTCGCGGTGCAGCGCATCAACATGCGGAGCGCGCAGGTCCGGCCCAACGACGTCAGCGACATCCTGTTCACGTCCGGAACGACGGGGCGCAGCAAGGGCGTGCTCAGCGCGCACCGGCAGGTGATCGGTGTCGCGCGTGCCTGGGCCGAGTGCGGCGAGGTGACCGCCGACGACCGGTACCTCGTCATCAACCCGTTCTTCCACAGCTTCGGATACAAGGCCGGCATCGTCGCCTGCCTGCTGACCGGCGCGACGATCGTGCCGCAGGCGGTGTTCGACCCGGTGGCGGCGATGCAACTCATCCAGGACGAGCGCATCACCGTCCTACCGGGTGCCCCGACGATCTACCAGACGATTCTCGACTCCCCCGAGCGCGCCGACTACGACCTGTCGTCGTTGCGCTTCGCGGTGACCGGTGCGGCGGTCGTGCCGGTGGCACTCGTCGAGCGCATGCAGCGCGAGCTCACGTTCGACATCGTCCTCACCGCGTTCGGCATGACCGAGGCTGTGGTCGTGACGATGTGCCGTCGCGACGACCCGCCCGAGGTCGTTGCGAGCACGTGCGGACGCGCGGTGGCCGACTGCGAGATCCGCATCGGCGAGCGCGACGAGCTGCTGGTGCGCGGACCGAACGTCATGCTCGGGTACCTGGACGATCCCGACGCGACGGCCGAGGCGATCGATGCGGACGGCTGGCTGCACACCGGCGACGTCGGGAGCATCGACGACGACGGCTATCTGCGCATCACCGACCGGCTGAAGGACATGTACATCAGCGGTGGCTTCAACGTGTATCCGGCCGAGGTCGAGCAAGCGCTGGCGCGCCTCGACGGTGTCGCCGAGGCAGCCGTCATCGGTATTCCGGACGAGCGGCTCGGTGAGGTGGGGCTCGCGCTCGTTGTGCGTGCACCGGACGCGGCGGTCGACACCGACGCGGTGCTCGACTTCAGCAAGCAACGGCTGGCCAACTACAAGGTGCCGCGCGAGGTGCGGTTCGTCGATGCGCTTCCGCGCAACGCGTCCGGCAAGGTGCTCAAGACCGATCTGCGCAAGGAGTACGTGGGATGAGCGAAGCGAGCGTCGTCACCTACGACCTGCGGGGGACGACCGCGATCGTCACGATGAACCGCCCCGAGTACGCCAACGTGCAGAACTCGAAGATGACCTACGCACTGGACGCGGCGTTCCAGCGCGCGGTGGATGACGACGCGGTGAAGGTGATCGTGCTGGCCGGTGCCGGCAAGCACTTCTCCGGCGGGCACGACATCGGTACGCCGGAACGTGACGTCGAGGTGCACTACGACAACGAGGCGATCATCTGGTGGGACCACGTCGGGCGCGAGGGCGGCGACTTCCGCTACGCGCGCGAGATGGAGGTCTACCTCGGGATGTGCCGCCGCTGGCGCGAGATACCGAAGCCGGTCATCGCGATGGTGCAGGGCGCGTGCATCGCCGGCGGGTTGATGCTCGCGTTCGTGTGTGACCTCATCGTGGCGAGCGACGACGCCGTGTTCGGCGATCCGGTCGTGAAGATGGGCATCCCGGGCGTGGAGTACTTCGCGCACCCGTGGGTGATCGGCCCGCGAGCGGCGAAGGAGATCCTGTTCACCGGCGACCGGTTCTCGGCGCAGCGCGGCTACGAGTGGGGCATGGTCAATCGCGTCGTGGCGCGTGCCGACCTCGAAACCGAGACGCTCGCGATCGCCGAGCGCATCGCAGCGATGCCGCAGTTCGGGCTGGCGCTCACCAAGCGCGCGGTGAACCAGTGCGAGGACGCGATGGGCATGCGCAACGGCATGGACTCGGTGTTCGGGCTGCACCACTTCGCGCACGCGCACAACGCCGAGGTCGGCACGGACTCGCTCGGCGGCATGGACGCGAAGTCGATGAAAGAACAGTCCTGATGGATCTCGATCTCGACGCCGACACTCTCGCGTTCCGCGACGAGGTGCGCGCGTTCCTGGCCGAGCGCGCCCCGGATCCGCCGTTGCCGTCGATGGACACGGCGGCCGGCTTCGACGCGCACCGCGCGTGGGAGCACACCCTCGCCGACGCGCGCCTGTCGGTGGTGTCGTGGCCGCGCGAGCTCGGCGGCCGCGACGCGTCCTTGCTGCAGTGGGTGGTGTTCGAGGAGGAGTACTTCGCCGCGCGCGCTCCGTTGCGGGTAAGCCAGAACGGCATCTTCCTGCTCGCGCCGACGCTGTTCGCACACGGGACGCCCGAGCAGCTCGCCCGCGTCCTGCCGCCCATGGCACGCGCGGACGAGATCTGGGCGCAGGCGTGGTCGGAGCCGGAAGCCGGCAGCGACCTGGCGAG
>DATGFB010000322.1:0-2262 GCA_035309605.1 Jatrophihabitantaceae bacterium | reverse complement strand
CCTCGCGATGCGCCGCGGCGCGCACGTGCTGCCCAAGTACCTCTTCGGCATACCTACCGACCACCTGACGACGTCGCCGATCGCGCGGCTCAAGTCGCCGGTGTGGATGCAGCGCCTCATGTTCGGCACCATCATCCGGGCGGCCCGCGGTGACGTGACGAAGTACGGGCTGCCGGAGCCGGACCACAAGCTGCTCGAGGCACACCCGACGATCTCCGACGACTTGCTCACCCGGCTCGGCCACGGCGACATCACGGTCAAGCCGAACATCGAGCGCCTCGACGGCGACACCGTGCACTTCGCCGACGGGACGTCCGAGCGAATCGACCGGATCGTGTACTGCACCGGCTACAAGATCACGTTCCCGTTCCTGGACGAGTCTCTGCTCGCCGCGCACGACAACGAGATCTCGCTGTTCCTGCGCGTGGTCGACCCGCAGCACGCCGGCCTGTACTTCATCGGACTGGTGCAGCCGTTGGGTGCGATCATGCCGCTGGCGGAGGTGCAGTCGGAGTGGATCGCCGACCTGCTCGACGGCACCGTCACCCTGCCGTCCGAGACGGACATGCGCCGCGAGATCGAGACCTACTCGCGCGTCATGCACAAGCGCTACGTGCGCAGCAAGCGGCACACGATCCAGGTCGACTTCCTCGAATACCTGCGCGAGCTCGAGCACGAGCGGACGGCCGGGCGGCGCCGCCGCGGCCAGTCGCGCGCGCTCGGCGCGCGTTCAGATCTCGCGCCCGTTCGCTGAGCGCTCCCAGGCGCCCGAGATGCGGGCGGCCACATCGATGTCGCGCGCCTTCGCGATGTGCGGTTTCTCGACCTCGCGAGCGACATACTTTGCGACGAAGCGCTTCAGCTCACCCTCCACTCCCGCGACGGCGTTGAGCAGCGTGGCGCGCACCGTGGCCGCTTCGAGCCGCACGTCGACGTCGTCCTTCGTCGGGCGGTCGATGTCGATCACGACGCGCAGCGGCCGGGCGGCGCGTGCGGTCAGGTTCAGGTGCACGACGAGTTCGGCGTGGAAGCGGTGCTCGTCCAGCGGCACGCGCACCACGAGTTGCACGTCGACCGGGATCGCCAGCCGGAACCGCACCTCGTCATAGGGCACGGCCTCGACGCTCGGCTGGCCGAGCCGCCCGGTCGCGTTGACCTTCGCGATCCTGCCCGGACCGACCGCGAGCGGGCCGAACTCGAAGGTGTCACCTGCCAAGCCACCGATCGCGGCGAGGATCCGCTCCTCGGTGACTGCGGTGCGGAAGAACGACCTGCCGAATTCCTCGTACGTGCCGTAGTCGTCGACCTCGCTCACCTCCGCCTCACTTGAGCTGCAGATCCGACATCAGCCAGCCGCCCCCGTTGCGCAGCAAGGTGATCTGCAACCGGTTGCGGTCGATGCGCGGTGTCTTGGTCGACGAGTTCGTCACCTGCTGGTCGAGAAATACGACGACCACTGCCTGCGAGCCGGTGATCGACGTGAGGCCGATGCCCTGCACGGTTGCCGTCGCGACACCGCGGTACTGGACGACGATCGACTTCAGCGAAGCGCTCGTTGTCTGGTACTGCGTCCGGAACGACGGTGTGAGCTCGGCCGAGATGCGCGCGAAGTCAGCGTCGATCGTGCGGTAGTCGTAGGTGCTGAAGTCGAGTGCGTACCGCTTCGCCGTGTCCAGCGCGCTCTGCCGCAGCGCATCGGACGCCGACCCGCCGCCTCCGGACCCGCTCACGGCGAACCCGATCGCCACGCCGAGGCCGGCCAAGGTGAGGACGAGCGCGACAGCGCATGCCACTAGCCAGCGGCGCAGCCGCCGTGCCCGTGCCTTCGCGCCGGCCTTCTTACCACCGCGTTTGGCTGCCGCGACCTCGGGCTGCGCCGGGCCTTCGGCCGGTTCGACCAGTGGGCTCTGGGTTTGGGTCATGGGGTCCGTCTCCTCGTCGTCCACGTTCACGATCCTGCCGCCGATGCGAGCAATGCGCGCCACGAACCCTCGCCGAGCAGGCCCTGTTGGCCGCCGTTCCATCCGAGCTGCACCTGCGTGCCGTCGGCTGCGGTGGCGGTGCCGGTCAGTTGGTCGTACTGCGCGACCTGGGTGCCGTCGGCAGTCGTCTGCGCCGACGGCCGAGGCGCGTTCGCGGCGCCGCGCACCAGCTCGCCCGGCGCGAGCGACGGGCAGTCGACGCTGCGCAGCGGTGAGCGCGTGCCCGAGAGCGGGCTGGTCAGCGCGGGACCGTACTGGCACACCTGCTGGTGGCCGTTCA
>DATGFB010000321.1:0-2084 GCA_035309605.1 Jatrophihabitantaceae bacterium | reverse complement strand
CCTGATCTATGAGGCTTACGCCACCGACATCGGCGGCGGAGACTAGCGGCCCTTCGGGCCGCGCGTCGATCGGTCAGCGGCCCTTCGGGCCGCGCCTAGCGGCAGTCGGCGGCCCTTCGGGCCGCGCGCCTTCGGCGCATCTGTGGCCGACGTGGCGCTCCGCGCCACACGCGCAAGTGGCCTGCCGGCCACGCGCGGGCCACGGCTCTTCGCGCGAGCGCTCATCGCTCTCGTGGTCACCTTCCCAAGCTCTTGTGGTCACCTTCTCAAGCTGTTGTGGCCACCTTGCGCTTGCTACTTGGCGACCTACTCCGCTAACTCGACGTCGAGATCTACGTCGGGGGAGTGCACCTTGTCGGGGTGCAGGAACACGAATCGCTTGTAGGACCAGAACCGGAACAGCGTGCCGATCGCGATCGTGCCGATGTTCACGATGTTCATCGCGAGTACGTGGTGCTTGAAGTGCAACGGGTACTCGAAGATCGCGATGATGACGAGGCTGACCAGCAGCGCGATCACGTTGATGCCGAGGAAGATCGAGGTCTCGCGGCCGATGCCGGTGCGCGCCCGATGCGAGAACGAGAAGTGCCGGTTGCCGAAGTAGGTGACCGCGGTGGCGGTGAGCGTCGAGATGGTCTTGGCGACGACCTGACCGTCGTGGAAGAAGACATTGAACAGCGTGACGTCGATCGCGAAACCGACGGCGCCCACGACACCGAACGCGGCGATCTCCTTGAGCAGGATCCGCCACGAGCTGCGCACATGCTGGCGCAATGCCTCGACACGGGTCACGGCGCTCATGGTGGGGTCCGACATTACCGGCAAGGCCATTACGCTTTCCTTTGTGGATGCCCGCACCGGACTCCCCGTGGTCGGGATGGTAGGTGCGGGTCAATTGGCTCGGATGACCGCCCAAGCGGCGATCCCACTCGGCCAGTCGCTGCGGGTACTTGCCGAGAAGGCCGACGACGGGGCTGCCTTGGTCACGGCGGACGTCATGATCGGTGATTACCGCTCGATCGACGATCTGCGGACGTTCGCCAAGGGATGTGACGTCGTCACATTCGATCACGAGCACGTGCCCAACGAGCACGTCTACGCCCTCGAATCTGAGGGTGTCTCAGTTCAGCCGCGGGCGGCGGCGCTCGTCTTCGCCCAGGACAAGGCCCGCATGCGCGAACGGCTGACCGAGATCGGCGTCCCCGTCCCGCGCTGGTGTGAGGTAGCCGACGCCGCCGAGCTGTGCGCGTTCGGGGACGAGGTCGGCTGGCCGGTCGTGCTCAAGGCGGCTCGCGGCGGCTACGACGGCAAGGGCGTGTGGATGATCGACGGGCCCGACGCTGCGGCCGATGCGTTCGCCTCGGGAGCGCCGTTGCTCGCCGAACAACGGGTGCCGATCGTGCGCGAGCTTGCCGTCGACCTGGCCCGTTCGCCGTTCGGCCAGGGGGCGGTGTGGCCGGTGGTCGAGACGGTGCAGGCCGACGGAATCTGTGTCGAGGTCGTTGCGCCGGCACCGCGGCTCGCCGACGACGTCGCCGAGGAGGCCGAGCAGCTCGCACTGCGCATCGCCGCCGAACTGGACGTCACCGGCGTGCTCGCCGTCGAGTTGTTCGAGGTGTCCGCCGCGGACGCTTCGCCGGTGGGTGAATTCAGCGGACGGCTCGTCGTCAACGAGCTCGCGATGCGTCCGCACAACTCCGCGCACTGGACGATCGAGGGCGCGCGCACGTCGCAGTTCGAGCAGCACCTGCGCGCGGTGCTCGACTATCCACTGGGCGCGACGACGATGACCGCGCCGGTCGTCGTCATGGTCAACCTGCTCGGCGGACCGGCCGACGTGCGGCCGAGCGGCATCGACGAGCGTGTGCACCACTGCATGGCGCACTGGCCCGACGTCAAGATCCACTTGTACGGCAAGGCTTTCCGGCCGGGTCGCAAGGTCGGTCATGTCACCGCGCTCGGCGACGACGTCGAGGTGCTGCGCGTTCGGGCGCGCGCCGCCGCCGATTACCTCATGAACGGGGATCGCGATGACTGATCAGCCTGTCGTCGGCGTGATCATGGGCAGTGACTCGGACTGGTCG
>DATGFB010000320.1:0-2658 GCA_035309605.1 Jatrophihabitantaceae bacterium | reverse complement strand
GGGTGTACGACGCGTTGCACGACAAGGACGTGACAGCCGCCTGGCTGCGTGGCGTGCGCGACGAGGCGACGAACGACGTGCTGCGCTTCCATCGCTACGTCGAGCCGGACGAGATCCCGGTGGACGAGCCCAGCCTCGTGTTGACCGGCGAGCAGTCGAACACGTCGATGATGTACGGCGATCTCGCCATCGTGAAGGTGTTCCGCAGGCTGCAGCTCGGCGTCAACCCGGACATCGAGATCCACGCGGCGCTCGGGCAGCAGGGGGCGCGGCACGTGGCGCGGTTGCTCGGTTCGCTCGACGCCGAGAGCGACGGCGAGGTGCGTGCGCTCGCGATGGCCCAGGAGTACCTGACGACGGCAACCGACGGCTGGGAGCTGGCCAAGGCGAGCGTGCGCGACCTGCTGGCCGAACGCGATCTGCACGCCGAGGAGGCCGGCGGCGATTTCGCGGGCGAGTCCACGCGGCTCGGGGCGGCGATCGCGGAGATCCACACGGACCTCGCGAATGCGTTCGGGGTGTCGTCCGCGGACCACGCCGACGTGCTTGCCCGCCTCGAGGCGATGCGGGCACGTCTGGACGCAGCGATCACCGTCGTGCCGGAACTGGCCGACCTCGCCGAGAGCCTGCGCAGCCTGTACCAGCAGTGCGAGAAGGAGGTCGATGCGCTCGCGCTGCAGCGCATCCACGGCGACCTGCACCTCGGCCAGGCCTTGCGCACCGTGCACCGCTGGGTGGTCATCGACTTCGAGGGCGAGCCCATGGCCGATCTCGCGGCGAGACGACTTCCCGATACCCCGCTGCGCGACATCGCCGGCATGCTGAGGTCGTTCGAGTACGCGGGACAGCACCGGCTCATCGAGGCCGGCGCCGACAGCCAGCTCGCCTACCGCGCCACCGAATGGAGCGAACGCAACCGCGACGCATTCTGCGCCGGCTACGCCGAAGCGGCCGGTCACGACCCGCGCGAGCATGCCGCCGCGTTGCGCGCGTTCGAGGCGGACAAGGCCGTGTACGAGGCGTTGTACGAGGCGCGCAACCGCCCGACATGGCTGCCGATCCCGCTGGCCTCGTTGACCCGCCTCGCCGAACTCGAAGGGGCTGCCTGACATGACGACCACGATCAGCCGTGAGGAGCTGGATCGGCTCGTCCGCGGCACACACCACAATCCGCACGGCATCCTGGGCGCGCATCCGTCGGGTTCGTCGCGCACGGTGGTGCGCACCTTGCGACCCGAGGCGTCGTCGGTGGAGTTGCTCGTGAGCGACACGGGCGTGCCGATGCAGCGCATCCACGACGGTGGGGTTTTCGAAGCCGTCCTCGACCGGCCCGGCACCGACTATCGGCTGCGCGTCGAATACGGAAACGGCGCATACGTCGTCGACGACCCGTATCGGTGGCTGCCGACGCTCGGCGAGGTCGACCTGCACCTCATCGGCGAGGGGCGACACGAGAACCTGTGGGACGTCCTCGGCGCACACGTGCGCTCGTACGAGACTCCCGGCGGTGTCGTCACGGGCACGTCGTTCGCCGTATGGGCGCCGAACGCGCGTGGCGTGCGTGTCACCGGCGACTTCGACTACTGGTCGGGGCGGGCCTTGCCGATGCGCTCGCTCGGATCGTCGGGCGTGTGGGAGCTGTTCGTGCCCGACGTCGGCGACGGCTGCCGGTACAAGTTCCAGATCCTCGGCGCGGACGGGCAGTGGCGCGACAAGGCCGACCCGATGGCGTTCGCGACCGAGGTGCCGCCGGCCACCGCGTCGGTCGTGCACACCCCGCAGTACGAGTGGCAGGACAACGAATGGCTGGCCCGGCGGGCGAGCACGCCGTGGCACGCCGCGCCGATGTCGATCTACGAAGTGCACATCGGCTCGTGGCGGGTGGGCATGTCGTACCGCGAACTCGCGGCGGCGCTCGTCGAGCACGTGCAGCGCCAGGGCTTCACGCACGTCGAGTTCCTGCCGGTTGCCGAGCATCCGTTCGGCGGCTCCTGGGGGTACCAGGTGTCGTCGTACTACGCGCCGTCGGCTCGATTCGGCAATCCCGACGACTTCCGCTACCTCGTCGACACACTGCATCAGCACGATATCGGCGTCATCGTCGACTGGGTTCCGGCGCACTTCCCGAAGGACGCGTGGGCGCTCGCCCGTTTCGACGGCACGCCGCTGTACGAGCACAGCGACCCGCGCCGCGGCGAGCAACCCGACTGGGGCACCTACGTGTTCAACTTCGGGCGCAGCGAGGTGCGCAACTTCCTCGTCGCGAACGCGGTGTTCTGGCTTGAGGAGTTCCACGTCGACGGGCTGCGCGTCGATGCCGTCGCGTCCATGCTTTACCTCGACTACTCGCGCAAGGCCGGCGAGTGGGTGCCGAACCAGTTCGGTGGCCGCGAGAACCTCGAGGCGGTCTCGTTCTTGCAGGAGATGAACGCGACGGTCTACAAGCGGGTGCCGGGCGTCGTGACGATTGCCGAGGAGTCGACGTCGTGGCCCGGCGTCACGCGACCGGCGCATCTCGGCGGTCTCGGCTTCGGCTTCAAGTGGAACATGGGCTGGATGCACGACACGTTGCAGTACATCTCGCACGAGCCGATCCACCGCCAGTACCACCACAACGAGATGACGTTCTCGATGATGTACGCCTACTCCGAGAACTTC
>DATGFB010000319.1:0-2642 GCA_035309605.1 Jatrophihabitantaceae bacterium | reverse complement strand
CTCACCCTCAAGAACGACTCGACCACGACGCAACCGGTACGCGTGTTCGATGCGAACGCGGGCCAGTTGCGGTTCGCTGTCGTTCGTCCAGACCGCGAAGGTCCGCACGACGGATGTAACCTCGCTCTTCTTCACCAACGGTGGCTACACCACAGCACCGCTGGCACCGGCGAAGACGGCAAAGATCATAGTGACGCTGAAGGCGGTTACGTTCCCGAGCGACCAGTCGGGATGCCCCGTTTTCGTGACGACTCGATCAACGTGGCGAGCACGATCACACCCAGCACCATCACGGTGTTCATCGTGACGAATGTCGTGAAGTCAGCCCCGCTGCAGGACAAGAGCGGCCGCTCGTCAGAACCAGTCGTCGTCGCGTGACCAGGTGATGAGGTTGTCCATGATCCCCGGCGTGGGCTCGGGTTGTTCGGTTGCGCTGTAGGCGCCGCGGTAGAACAGCAGCGGTCGTTCGTCGTCGGCTTCGCCGAGCGCTGTGACGTGGCCGACGGCGATCCAATGGTCGCCACCGTCCATCACGTTTTCGAGCGTGCAGTCGATCCAGGTGAGCACGCCGTCGAGACGGGGTGCACCTGACGGCGCCGGCGACCATGTGCACGACGCGAACTTGTCGTCGCCGGCCTGTCCGAACGTTGCGCTGACGTCCTGCTGATCGTGGGCGAGGATGTTGACGCAGAACCGGCCGGCGGCCTCGATCGCGGGCCAGGTGCGCGACGACTTGCCCGGGCAGAACAGCACCAGCGGCGGATCGAGCGAGAGGGCCGCGAACGACTGGCAGGCGAATCCGACCGGCTCGGTGCCGTCCATCGTCGTGATCACGGTGACGCCCGTCGCGAAGTGGCCCAGCGCCTTGCGGAACGAAGCGGCGTCGATCGCAGTGGTCACCATGGCAACGCTACTGGGAGCTATTGGTACTTCGCGCCGAGCGTGAAGTCGTGTCCCCACAGGCTCACCGCGGTGCTCTCCCGAGCGATCCACTCGTCGTCGTGCACCTGCCGGCCCTCGCAGCCGAACTCCACGTCGAAGCCGCCGGGCGTCTTCATGTAGAACGACAGCATCAGGTCGTTGACGTGCCTGCCGAGCGTCGCGGACATCGGCACCTTGCGCCGCAGCGCGCGGTCGAGGCACAACCCGACGTCGTCGGCGTCCTTCACCTCGAGCATCAGGTGCACGATGCCGCTCGGGGTCGGCAGCGGCAGGAACGCCAGGCTGTGGTGGCGCGGATTGCAACCGAAGAAGCGCAGCCAGGCGGGCGGGGCATCCGCGGGCCGGCCGACCACCTGCGGCGGCAGCCGCATCGAGTCGCGCAGCGTGAAGCCGAGCACGTCGCGGTAGAAGCGCAGCGCGGCCGCGTCGTCGTTCGTGGACAACACGACGTGCCCGAGCCCCTGCTCCCCCGTGACGAACTGGTGACCGTACGGGCTGACCACTCGGCGGTGTTCGAGCGCCGCACCGTGGAACACCTCGAGCGTGTTGCCGGACGGATCCTCGAAGCTGATCAGCTCGTCGACGCGCCTGTCGGCGAGCTCCTCCTCGGTGCCTTCCTTGTACGGCACCCCGTGCGCGTCGAGCGCGTCGCGGATCTCCTGCAGCCCCGCCGCGTGCTCGGCCTCCCAGCCGCTCGCGGTGAGGTGGTCGCGGTCGCCGGGCACGATGACCAGGCGCGCCGGGAAGTCGTCCATGCGGAAGTACAACGCGTCCGGGTTCGCGCCTTTGCCTTCGACCAGGCCGAGCACCTTCAGGCCGAAGTCGCGCCACGCACCCATGTCGGTGGCCTCGACGCGCATGTACCCCAATGAGCGGATTGCCATGTCACCCTTCCAGCAGGAAGTCCGCGGTGAGGCGGTTGAACTCGTCGAACTTCTCGAGCATCGCCCAGTGCCCGCACTGACCGAACACGTGCAGCTGCGCGCGCGGGATCTGCTTGAGTGCGACCAGCCCGCCGTCGAGCGGGTTGACGCGGTCCTCGCGTCCCCATACGAGCAATACCCGCTGGCGCAGCTTGTGTGCCTCGCGCCAGAGCATGCCCTCGTCGGCCATGGCCGGA
This sequence comes from Jatrophihabitantaceae bacterium, assembly GCA_035309605.1. Lineage (GTDB taxonomy): Bacteria > Actinomycetota > Actinomycetes > Mycobacteriales > Jatrophihabitantaceae > DATGFB01. The sequence goes on along the minus strand of DATGFB010000319.1, from coordinate 580 downwards.
TCCGCGAACGTGGCGCCCATCGCCGCCATGCCCTTGAGCGTCTCGGGGTCGGCCGCGGAGCGGTAGCGTTCCTCGACGAGCTCGTCGGTGATGAGCGACGGGTCGAACACCATCGTGCGCAGGAATTCGGCCAGCTTCTGCTTCGACGGTCCGGGCGGCGCCGCGAACGCGAACAGCTTCTTGATGCCCTCGGTCGGGTCGGCGTGGAACAGGTTCATCATCAGGCCGCCCGGCGCCATCAGGACGAGCCGGCCCGCGCGCCGTCCGTAGTTCAGCGCGAAGCGCACGGACGTACCGCCGCCGAGCGAGTTGCCGACGAAGTGGGCGGTGCCGACGCCGAGGTCGTCGAGATGGCGTTCAAAGGAGTCTGCCGCGCTCGCGAACGTCATCTCCAGATCCGCCGGGAACGGCGGCCCGCCGTCGTGGCCCGCGAGCGTCGGCGCGATCACCTCGTAGCGCGCGACGAGATCCGCGAGCACCGGGCGCCAGTGATGCCACGTGCCGGTGAAACCGTGCACGAGCACGACCGGCTCGCCCGATCCGGCACGGTAGAGGGCGAGGGAGTTCTCGGACACGGCGT
>DATGFB010000318.1:0-3754 GCA_035309605.1 Jatrophihabitantaceae bacterium | reverse complement strand
TATGCGCATATCCGTCGTCGCCGCGATCCTGCTCTTGGCCGGGTGCACCAGCGCGGCGACGACCGTCGTGGACTCGAGCGTCACGCGCACCGAGACGATCACACCGTCCGCGGCGGCGACCGGTCCGCTCGACACCCGTCCGCTCGTCGCGCAGGACGCGGCGACCTGCCCTTTGCTGTCGTTCCAAGACGCCGCCTCGATCGGCGGAATGCGCCTTGCGCACCTGCAGATCCTGCGGCAGGGGAGCGCGACCGTCGGCTGCCGCTTCTTCGCGATCTCGAGCGGACCGCTTGCGCAGTCCGAGCACCTGCACGGCCAGGACGTCCTCGAGATCACGTCGGCGCGTTACGCGAGTGCGCTCACTGCGCACAACGCGCTGGCGCGACTGGCCGGCACCGGCACCGACCCGGCGCAGTACACGATCGCGCCGGGTGTCGTCGGCGTCGCGTTCCGTGCCACGTTCGATCCCGGCGACGGCGATCGGGACTGGGCGATCGCGTTCGCGAAGAACACGGCGCTCGTCGTGGTACGCACCGCCACGACTGTGACGTCCTACAACGCGCTGCAACTGGCGCAGGCCGTCGTCGGCAAATTCTGACCACCGCGTCGCCGGAAAGGGTCTGTCGTCCCGTCCGTTTCGTCCGTTGAACTTTGGATGCGGTGCGAGCAAAGTGCGGGCGGCTAGTTCTAACGTTCGGAGGGAGCGGGGATGAGCGGACAATTCCGGCGAGTGGGACGTCGCCTCGGCGCAGTGGTTGCCGGGGCGGCACTGGTTGTGATTGCGCTGCCGGCCGCGACGGCCGGAGCTGCGGGCGCGCCGTACACGTGTCAGGGCGGGTCGATTCCGGCGGGCAGCTACGGCAGTGTTGTCGTAGCGGGCTTCTGCCAGGTCGATTCGGGCAATGTGAACGTGTCGGGAAGCTTCACGGTGAACCCCGACGCCGGGCTGCTTGCCGCGTTCGGCGGATCGGATCTGCACGTCGGCATGAACTTCATCGTCGGGTCGGGCGCGATCGTCGTTCTGGGTTGCGAGCCCGAGGCGTTCACGTGCTTCAACGATCCGGACCAGAACGTAGGGACCCTGTCGACGCACCACACGATCGGCCTGAACTTCGCGGCGACCGGCGCGTTGATGGTGCTCGCGCACAACAACCAGATCGGCGGCAATGCGACGCAGACGGGTGGCGGCGGCGGTGTCACGTGTGACCTGTTCCCGCTCGGCCCCGACGGTCCGCCCGCCTACAGCACGTGGGAGGACAACTCGATCGCCCGCAACGCGTCGGTCACGGGTGTCCAGACGTGCTGGATGGGCTTCATCCGCAACACGGTCGGCAACAACGTCAACTACAGCAACAACGTGCTGGCCGACCCGGACGGCAACGAGGTCGTCACGAATACGGTCGGACGCAACCTGAACTGCAGCGGGAACGATCCATCGCCGCAGATCGGTGACTCGGACGGCGATGCCAACGTGATCGGCGGGCAGGCAACCGGTCAGTGCACGAACATCAACTGAACGTGTGACGGCTCGGTCTCGGGCGGTGCGAATCTCGCCCGGGACCGAGCTATCGCATCGACGTCAGTCGCGCAGCACGCGTAACAGCAGCACGGAACGCGCTGCGACGTCGAGGTCACCGGCGCGCAGCTTGCGCGCCTTGGGCGGAGCGCCGCCCGGGTACGTCGTGTCGACGATGACTTGGTAGCGGCGTCCCCAGGGCTGGCCGGGCAGGGTGAACACGCCGTCGTTGTCGCCGGTGTGCAGCAACAATAGGTAGCTGTCGTCGACGATCACCTCGCCGCGGCGGTCGCGGTGGCGCAGACCGCGTCCGTCGAGGTACATGCCGATCGACCGCAAGCCGGAGTCGAACCAGTCGTCGGGAGACATCTCGCGCCCGGCCGGGTGGAACCAAGCAAGGTCCTTGCAGCCGTCGCCGGTCGCGACCGGGCGCCCTTCGAAGAACGCCCGCTGCCGCAGCACCGGTGCTGCAGCCCGCAACGTCAGCAGCCGGCGCGCGAGCGAGAGCATGTCGTCGGCCTCGGACGTCGGGGTCCAGTCGATCCACGAGATCTCGTTGTCCTGCACGTAGGCGTTGTTGTTGCCGCGCTGCGTGCGCCACCGCTCGTCGCCCGCGACGAGCATCGGCGCGCCGGTCGACAACAGCAAGGTCGACAGCAAGCCACGCGCCTGCCGCAGCCGCAGCGCCGAGATCTCCGGTGGGGCGGGATCGCCTTCGACGCCGAAGTTGCGCGAGCGGTTGTCGTCGGTGCCGTCGCGGTTGTCTTCGCCGTTGGCTTCGTTGTGCTTCTTCTCGTACGACACCAGGTCGCGCAACGTGAACCCGTCGTGCGCCGTGATGAAGTTGATCGACGCGATCGGCAGGCGTCCGTCGTCGCCGTACAGGTCGGACGAGCCGGTCAGCCGATAGGCGAGGTCGCGGACGCCCTCGGTGCCGAACGACCAGAACGTGCGCACCGTGTCGCGGTACTTGCCGTTCCACTCCGTCCACAGCGGCGGGAACTCGCCGACCTGGTAGCCGCCGGCGCCGACGTCCCACGGCTCGGCGATCAGCTTCACCTGCGAGATCACCGGGTCCTGGTGGATCGTGTCGAAGAACGAAGAGAGCTTGTCGACGTCGTGCAGCGACCTGGCTAGTGCAGCCGCGAGGTCGAATCGGAACCCGTCGACGTGCATCTCGGTGATCCAGTACCGCAGCGAGTCGGTGATCAGCTGCAACGGGAACGGCCGCCGCGGGTCGAACGTGTTGCCGCAGCCGGTGTAGTCGACGTAGCGCGACGGATCGTCCGCGAGCCGGTAGTAGGAGCCGTTGTCGATACCGCGGAACGACAACATCGGCCCGTCCGGACCACCCTCGGCGGTGTGGTTGTAGACGACGTCGAGGATGACCTCGATGCCAGCCGCGTGCAGCGCACGCACCATCGCCTTGAACTCACGGACCTGGTTGCCCTTGCGCGACGAGTACGCCTCGTGCGGCGCGAAGAACCCGATCGAGTTGTAGCCCCAGTAGTTGCGCATGCCGCGCTGCTGCAACACGGGCTCGGTGACGAAATGGTGGACCGGCAACAACTCGACCGCCGTGATGCCGAGCGAGCGCAGGTAGTCGATCGCGGCCGGATGCGCCAGCCCCGCATACGTGCCGCGCAGTGCCGCCGGGATGTGTGGATTCAGCCGCGTGAACCCGGCGACGTGCAGCTCGTAGATGACCGTGTCGTCCCACGGCACGTTGGGCCGGTGGTCGTCGCCCCACGGGAACGCTTCGTGCACGACGACCGACCGCGGCACGTACGCCGCCGAGTCGTCGCGATTGTTCGCGTACACGGCGGGGTGGTCGACGAAGTCGCCCTCGATCGCCTTCGCGTACGGGTCGACGAGCAACTTGGCCGGGTTGTGGAACAGCCCGCGCGCGGGGTCGTAGGGCCCGTCGAGGCGGTAGCCGTACCGCTGTCCCGGCCCGATGCCCGGCAGGTATCCGTGCCACACGTGGTAGGTGGTGTCGTCGAGCGGCACGCGGCCCTCGCGGCCGTCCTCGTCGAACAGGCAGACGGTCACGCCGGTGGCCGTCGTCGACCACAGGGCGAAGTTGACTCCTTCGCCGTCCCAGTACGCGCCGAGCGGGAACGGATCCCCCGGCCAAGCGCGCGGATCCGGCAATCCAGGCTGCGGCAACACCCTGCGGACTGTAGCCGAGGTCGGCGTGTCGCTCGATTCTCATGAAGCGCACGGAGTTTTCTCAGC
>DATGFB010000317.1:0-4199 GCA_035309605.1 Jatrophihabitantaceae bacterium | reverse complement strand
CCAGATCTCGACGGGCGGCGGCCCGGCGTCGAGCACGGTGAGCGGTGCGACGTCGATCGTCGCGGCGCGTCCCTTGCCGGCATACCAGCGCTGCGTCGGCAGCCAGCCCTCGACGAGGGGCCGCAAAGCGTCCCGGTCGATCACACGATCACCTCGTCCATCGCGGGAGCGCCTTCGGTCGCGGCCGCCGGCTCGACCGTCTGCTCCTGCCGTCGCGGGATGCGCAGCCAATAGAAGCCGTGCCCGGCGAGCGTCAGCAGGTACGACAACTCACCGATCGCGGGGAAGTGCGTGCCGCCGAGCAACTCGATCGGTTCGACGCCCTGCCACGGCCGTAGATCGAGCTCGACGGGTTGCGGGAACCGCGACAGGTTGTTGACGCAGAGCACGATGTCGTCCCCGAACTCGCGGACGAAGCTGAGCACGCTCGGGTTCGTACCCCCGATGTCCGTGAACGTACCCAGGCCGAACGCGGGATTGGCCTTGCGCACCTGGATCATCCGGCGCGTCCAGTGCAGCAGAGAGGACGTGTTGCGCGTCTGCGATTCGACGTTGGTGACCTGGTAGCCGTACACCGAGTCCATGTTCACCGGCAGGTAGAGGCGCGCCGGCTCGCAGGTCGAGAAGCCGGCGTTGCGGTCGGGCGTCCACTGCATCGGGGTGCGCACGCCGTCGCGGTCACCGAGCCAGATGTTGTCGCCCATGCCGATTTCGTCGCCGTAATACAGAACGGGTGATCCCGGCAGGGCGAGCAACAGCGCGGTGAACAGTTCGATGCGGTTGACGTCGTTGTCGAGCAACGGCGCAAGCCGGCGGCGGATGCCTATGTTCGCCTTCATGCGCGGGTCGGTCGCGTACTCGGCCCACATGTAGTCGCGTTCCTCGTCGGTGACCATCTCGAGGGTCAGCTCGTCGTGGTTGCGCAGGAAGATGCCCCACTGGCAGCCGTCGGGGATGGCCGGTGTCTGCGCCATGATCTCCGAGACCGGGTAGCGCGACTCACGGCGCACCGCCATGAAGATGCGCGGCATCACCGGGAAGTGGAACGCCATGTGGCATTCGGCCTGACCGGCGTCGGGATCGCCGAAGTACTCGACGACGTCGGCCGGCCACTGGTTCGCCTCGCACAGCAGCACGCGGTCGGGGTAGTCGCGGTCGACCTCTTTGCGCACACGGCGCAGGAACTCGTGCGTCTCGGGCAGGTTCTCGCCGTTCGTCCCGTCGCGCACGTATAGGTACGGGACGGCGTCGAGCCGGAAGCCGTCGATGCCCAGATCCAGCCAGAAGCGCAGCGCGTCGAGGATCGCCTGCTGCACGCCGGGCGAGTCGAAGTTCAGGTCGGGTTGGTGACTGAAGAACCGGTGCCAGTAGTACTGCTTGCGCAGCGGGTCGAACGTCCAGTTGGACGGTTCGGTGTCGACGAAGATGATGCGCGCGTCCGGGTAACGGGTGTCGTCGTCGTTCCAGATGTAGAAGTCGCCGAACGGCCCGTCCGGATCCGACCGCGATGCCTGGAACCACGGGTGCTGATCGGAGGTGTGGTTCATGACGAAGTCGACGATCACGCGGATACCGCGCGCGTGCGACGCGTCGAGGAACGCCTTGAAGTCGTCGATCGTGCCGAACTCGGGCAGCACGCCGCTGTAGTCGCTGACGTCGTAGCCGCCGTCGCGCAGCGGTGACGGGTAGAACGGCGGCAGCCACAGACAGTCGACGCCGAGCCACTGCAGGTAGTCCAGCTTGTCCTCGAGGCCCTGCAGGTCGCCGGTGCCGTCGCCGTTCGAGTCGTAGAAGCCGCGCACCAGCACCTCATAGAAGACCGCGCGCTTGAACCACAGCGGGTCCTGGCTGGCGGACGCTTCGTGCAGCGCCGCGCTCATGCGTGCGGCTCCACGACGAAGATGTGCGCCGGCTGCGTGTGCGGATCGAGGCGCACGTAGTTGCGGTCGATCCACTCGTAGGACACACCGGTCAGCAGATCGAGCACGGTCATGCCGGCGTCCCAGTCCATGCCCAGAGCGTCGAGGTCGAGCGTGATCGTTGCCTCCCGGATCTCGTGCGGGTTGACCGTGCAGACGACGAGGATCGTGTCGCCGGTGTCGGGATCGCGCTTGCTGAATGCGGTGAGTTCGTCGTTGTCGACGTAATGGAAGCGCAGGTTGCGCAACTGCTGCAGAGCAGGGTGCTCGCGCCGGATGCGGTTCAGCTTGGCGAGGAACGGCGCGAGGGAGCGTCCGTCGGCGATGGCCGCGGCGAAGTCGCGCGGGCGCAACTGGTACTTCTCGCTGTCGAGGTACTCCTCGCTGCCCGGCCGCAGGTTGAGGTGCTCGTACAGCTCGTACCCGGAGTACACGCCCCACGTCGGCGACAGCATCGACGCGAGCACGGCGCGGATCGCGAACGCGGCCGGGCCGCCGTGCACGAGGTAGTCGTGCAGGATGTCGGGCGTGTTCACGAAGAAGTTGGGCCGCATGTACGCGGCGGAATCGACGAGTTGCTTCGCGTAGGTCTCGATCTCGTCCTTCGTGTTGCGCCAGGTGAAGTACGTGTAGCTCTGCTGGAAGCCGATCTTGGCAAGCTCGTGCATCATGGCCGGCCGGGTGAACGCCTCGGCGAGGAACAGCACCTCGGGATGTGTCTTCTTCACCTCGGCGATGAGCCAGTGCCAGAAGTTGAGCGGCTTGGTGTGCGGATTGTCGACCCGGAAGATCGTGACGCCGGCCGCGATCCAATGCTCGAGGACGCGCAGGCACTCGGCGTACAGGCTGGCCGGCGCGTTGTCGAAGTTGAGCGGATAGATGTCCTGGTACTTCTTCGGCGGGTTCTCCGCGTACGCGATCGTGCCGTCCGGCAGCGTGTTGAACCATTGCGGATGGCTCGTCACCCACGGGTGATCGGGCGCGGTCTGCAGCGCGAAGTCGAGCGCGACCTCCATGCCGAGTTCGTGCGCGCGTCGCACCAACGCGGTGAAATCGGCCATCGTGCCGAGATCGGGGTGGATCGCGTCGTGCCCGCCGTGACGCGACCCGATCGCCCACGGCGACCCGACGTCCCATGACGCCGCGACGAGCGAGTTGTTGGGGCCCTTGCGGTTCACCTCGCCGATCGGGTGGATCGGCGGCAGGTACACCACGTCGAAGCCGAGTGATGCGACGTAGTCGAGATGCTCGGTTGCGTCCTTCAACGTCCCGTGCCGTGCCGGGCGCGCGGGAGCCAGCGGGTCGCCCGCCAACTGCGCGCCGATCGAGCGCGGGAAGAACTCGTACCAGGAGCCGTAGAGCGCACGCGGCCGGTCGACCCACACGCGGTACTGCGGCGACTTCGTGACCATGTCGCGCAGGGGTGCCTCGTGCGCGAGCGACTGCAGGTACGGGTCGAGCGCCGGGCCGGCACGGTGCGCGACGTCGAGTGAACTGTCGCGCAGCGACTTCGCGGCGGCGAGTGCACGCGGGCGCTCGGTGCGGGCCAAGTTCTTCGCAAGCCGCTCGAACAGCCGTGCGCCGGTCTCGAAGTCGTTGGCCAGGTCGTCGGCACCTTGCCCGGCGTCGAGCTTGGCGGTGACGGCGTGGTGCCACGTCGAGAGCACGTCGCTCCACGCCTCGACCGCGAACGTCCACATGCCGGCCCGGTCCGCGACCACATCGGCGTGCCATCGGTCGGTGCCGGGGCTGCCTGCGTGCATCCGCTGGACCAGTTGTTTTCGCCCGGAGGGGTCGCGCAGCACGACGCTCGCGCCGACCGCGTCGTGACCCTCGCGGATCACGATCGCTGAGATCGGCACGCGTTCGCCGACGACGGCGCGAGCCGGAAACTCGCCGGACACCGTGGAGCCGACGACCGGGCGGATGTCGGTGATGCCGAACCGTCCAACCACGAGTCTCACCGTACCCAGGTCGCCCGGAGCCGTAAGCGTTGCCGGTCAGCCTGACCGACAGGCACCCGCGACTGCTACCGTCCGATCGGTGAAGGCTCTACGACGACTCACGGTCCGCGCCGCGTTCCCGGACCACCTGACCCCCCTTGCCGAGATCGTCGACAATCTGCGCTGGTCATGGCACCCGGATTCGCTCGACCTGCTCGAATCGGTCGACCCGGAGCTCTGGCGCGTGTCCAATCACGACCCCGGACGGATGCTCGGTGAGGTGAGTGCGGGGCGGCTGGCCGTCCTCGCGGGCGACCGCAAGTTCGTGCGGCGGCTA
>DATGFB010000316.1:0-8800 GCA_035309605.1 Jatrophihabitantaceae bacterium | reverse complement strand
GGGCTGGCGAAGAACGTGAGTATCGACAGCAGCGCAGCCGCGATCGGCCGGCGTCCGCGCAGTGCCGCGAGTGCGACCGTCCCGCAGGCGAACCCGACGACGAACGTGACACGACCGGCCCACAGGTCGGCCATGCCCGAGGCCGCGAGCGCGACGCCACCCCACCGGGGCCGGGCGCGATCGCTCAACAGCGAGACGCCGACCCACGTGCCGACGAGAGTCGCGATCACGCCGACGACCCGCACGCCGAGCCAGGCCATGCCGGCGGGCACGAACAAGCTGTAGCTCGGTAGCGACAGGCCGCCCATCCAGCCCGTCCACCAGCCGATGTTTCCGGCGCGGTGCACGAGGTCGGCTCGCGCGACCTGCGCGGCGAGATCGGAGGAGACGGGCCGCAGCACGAGGTAGGCGGCGGACAGGACGAGCGCGCACGCCATCGCGACGATGCGCGGGTCCTTCGGCAGTGTTCGGCCCTGCAGGCGGTTCCCGAGCAGCGCGCGGCGCTGCAGTGCGACCTCCCCGATCACTCATCCAGTATCCCGGAGATGTCCCGAACGTATGCGAGCGCGGTGTTACCTCCGCGTATGGCTTAGGTCATCCCGGCAGCGAGAGCCGGCGCGACTGGCCGAATCGTCACAACGTGCCGGCGCCACGATTACGGCACGTCATGACGAACGCGCGGCATGGAGCAGCCGGGTCACCTCCGCGTCGCTCGTCGGCGCGAAGTCGCGGTAGAACTGCCCGACGCCCATGAAGTCCTTGGGCGTCAGCACGCACACGACCGCATCGGCGACACCGTCGAAGCGTGTGTAGACCTCCGGTGGCGCAACGGGGGTCGACAGCACGACCTCGACGGCGCCCTGCGCCCGCGCCACCGCGCACGCCGCGCGCGCCGTCGCTCCGGTTGCCACGCCGTCATCGACGACGATCACGGTCCGGCCGCCGAGGGGGACGCGGTCGCGCCCACCGCGCAGCTCGGCCTGCCGTTGCAGCCGCGGCAGCTCGCGCTGTGCCGCCTCGGCGAGCTGATCCGCGTCCAACCCGAGCCGCTGCAACACCGCGTCGTTGCGCACCAGCACGCCGTCCTCGCCGAGCGCGCCCATGGCGAGCTCCTGCTGGAACGGCACGCCGAGCTTGCGCACCGCGATCAGGTCGAGCACCGCGCCGAGTTCCTGCGCGACCTCGAACGCGACGGGCACACCGCCGCGCGGCAGCCCGACGACGACGACGTCCGCGCCATAGCCCTCCCGCCGGAGCAGCTCCGCGAGCCGGCGTCCGGCGTCCGCACGATCGGCGAAGGCGTCGACCGGATCAGTCCAGCGTCAGCCGCACCGCATCCGGGATGCGGGCTCCGGGCTGATCGACGCGTGCTCGCGCCGCGGTCGGCGCGAACGGCGATGGGCACCACGGGTTCGTCGGCACGCCCGAGCACGGGTTCGGCATCGTCGTCTGCGTCGGCATGGGCGGCATCACGACATGAGTCTGGCGCGGGTAGTTGAGCTGCGGCAACGACGGGCAGGTGAAGAACGCCTGCGTCGCACACGCCACCTGCACCCCGAGCACGGCCGTCGAGGCCGGGTCCGGGTAGCCGAGCGGGTTGTTGCAGCTCGCCTGCGTCGTCTGCAGCAGGGTGGGCCATGTCGACGCAGGCGTCCCGGTCACCAGCTTCGTGTTGCCGTGGAAGCAGTTGCCCGGCGCACCCGGCGACTCCAGCGGCGGGATCGTGAAGTCGGCGATGTCGCCGTTGGTGACGTTGCCGTAGAAGCCGTTGCTCGCGAACTTGTTGTTGAGCACCTGGTTGCCCCAGTCGTCGAACAGGCACGGGATGTTCGTGCCGAACAGCGACGTGTTGGGCACCCCGCCGTGGCAGTTGGACACGTTGTTCGGGTTCGCCGCACCGGTGTCGGGGAACAGTGTGGTGAGCACGGCCCACGCGCCGTTGTTCGAGAACAGGTTGCCCGTGACGATGTTGTTGCGGTCGCCGGCGAGCACGAGGCCGGTGCCCACGGGGCCGATCGCCGCGTCACCGATCGCCGGCACGTTCGGGTTGTTGTTGTCGTGGACGTAGTTGTTCACGAACTCCCAGCACAGGTGGTTTCCGGTGGGGCCGATGCCGCCGTTCGGGCACAGCCCGTTCTGCGGCGACGGCGGGTCGGCGCTGTTCTGGCTGTTCGACACCAGCCCGGTCTTGTTGTGGTCCCACTCCGAGTTCTTGATGATCAGGTGGCCGCCGGAGTTCGTGCCCGAGTAGCCGAGCGCGTTGTTCTCCGAGTGCGCGTGGTTGATCACGGCGTTGCAGTCCGGGCACGCACCGATGTAGTAGCCGGAGTCGGAGAAGTTGCTCGCGTACGAGTGGTCGATGACGCCCGGGCCGTCCGAGTTGCTGACGAAGATGCCGTAGGTCGCGGCGGTGTCCGGTCCGTTGTAGAACGTCGACGTGGCGCTGATGTAGTTGCCGCTGTACGAGTGCAGGCCGATGTGCCCGCCGTCGTCGCCGCCGTTCCACCAGATCTCGTTGCCGGAGTCGGTCGAGCCGGCGAGGAAGTTGCACGAGGTGAAGTTCTCGTACGAGACACCGCTGACGTTCGTCTCGATGCCGTTGCGTCCGCGGTGGTGACCCGACGGGTCCAGCGGGCCGAAGTCCTGTGCGGTGGGATCGGACGAGCAGGCTGCCGAGCCGGGCAGCGTGCCGTCGAGGATCACGGTGTTGCGGTTCATGCCGCGGATATGCGCACCCGCTGCGTTCACCAGCGCTGCCGCAGGCGCGTCGCTGCTCAGCTGAGTGCCGCTCTCGTCCATCGCGGGGTGGTAGTCGCCGGGACCGATCAGCACCCAGCCACCCGGCTGCAATGCGCGCACGGCGTCGTCGACCGTGGCGTACTGGCCGGGGATGCCGTTGTACGTCCCGACGCGCAGCACTTGGGTGGCCGCGCTCGCCGACGTAGCCGTGACGCCGAACAGCGCAAGCAGCGCGATCGCGGACAGCGCGATTACCTGGCGGACAGACCTCATCGACACTCCTCGCTATCGAATCAGCCCTCCCACCGGCGGCTGACGCTATTCGGACGCATATGTCCGAGGTGAGGGAGCACCGGGGTTCGGGCAAGGGGCTTGCCAATGGCAACATGAAAAGCGGGGGAGCGCGCGCCGAAAGGGGCAGGACATGACTTCTGAGCCAGCCGATTCAGGCATCGTGATCGTCGGCGGTGGGCTTGCCGGTGCGAAGGCCGCCGAGGCAGCGCGCGAGAAAGGCTACGGCGGCCCCGTCACGCTCGTCGGTGCCGAGTCGCACCTGCCCTACGAGCGCCCACCGCTGTCCAAGGGCTATCTCATGGGCAAGAGCGAGTTCGCCGAAGCCCAGGTGCACGACCGCGAGTGGTATGCCGCGCACAACGTCGACCTGCGGTTGGAGACGCGCGTCGAGTCGCTGAACCTCGGGGCGCGGACCGTGCGCCTGAACGACGGCTCGGACCTGCCGTACGGCCGCCTTCTGCTCGCGACCGGCTCGACGCCACGGACGTTGCCGCTGCCAGGAGCGGACGCCGACGGCGTGCTCACGTTGCGCACGGTCGAGAACTCGGACGCGATCCGCGCGACGTTCGGACCGGATCGGCGGCTGGTCATCGTCGGGGCCGGCTGGATCGGCCTCGAGGTCGCCGCCGCGGCTCGCGAAGCGGGCACGCAGGTCACGATCATCGAGGCCGCCGCGGCGCCGCTGCTCGCCGTGCTCGGCGAGACGATCGCCGCAGTGTTCACCGCACTGCACCGCGCCCACGGGGTCGACCTGCGTGTCGGCGCGCAGCTCGCCGAGATCACGACCGAAGGCGGACGGGCGACCGGGGTACGCCTCGCCGACGGCGAGACGATCGCGGCCGACGCAGTCGTGGTCGGCATCGGTGCAGCACCTGACGTGCGCCTCGCCGCCGAAGCCGGTCTCGACGTCGACAACGGCGTGCTCGTCGATGCGTCGCTGCGCACGAGCGACCCGAACGTGTGGGCCGTCGGCGACATCGCCAACCAAGCGCATCCCTTGCTCGGCCGCCGGGTGCGCGTCGAGCACTGGGCCAACGCGTTGAACCAGCCGGCCGCGGCGGTCGCGGCGATGCTGGGCCATCAGTTCGCCGAGTACGACGCGCTGCCGTACTTCTACAGCGACCAGTACGACCTCGGCATGGAGTACATCGGCCTGGCCGACCCGAAGGACCGCGTGCTCGTGCGCGGTGACCTCGACAGCCGCGAGTTCGTCGCCTTCTGGCTCGACGACGAGGAGCGCATCCGCGCCGCGATGAACGTCAACGTCTGGGACGTCGTCGACGTGCTCAAGCCGATCATCCGCGAGCAGATCCGGGTCGATCTGGATCGCCTGGTGGACCTCGAAGTGGGGCTCAACACGCTCGGCTAGCTGTTCTGACCACCGTCCGGCTCGCCGGCGTCGCAGCACTCGCGACCCGGTCCGGCCGGGACATTGGTCCCGTCAGGTTCGGACTCTTGGCACATACCGACCGCGGGGCCCATCGCTCAAGATCTTGCTCATGAATCCGCCAGGTTGGCACCCGTCGCAGGGTCCGCACCCGCAGATGGTCGAGCACGAGGCGCTCAACGACGACCTCGACGAGCAGTGGAGTCGGCTGGTGAGCGGTCTGCGCGAGGACTCCCTCGGCGTTGCGGCCGACTGCTGCTCCAGCCAGGCGGCGCGCCGTGTCGTGCTGCCCTCGATGTCGGAAGTGTTGTTGTGCGCGCATCACTCGCGGGCGCACGCGCAGACGCTCGCGGACGCGGGCGCGACGGTCGTGGACGGGTCCGGGCATGCGGTGCCGGTCGTAGCGGTGCTGCGGATCAGTCCGGCGAACTGAGGTCGAGGTCTGCTGCGGTGACCGTTGCGGCGGTACGGCCCGGCGCGGACTGGTAGTTCCAGTACAGGTTCATGTGCGCGATCACCTGGCCGGGCGGCGGTGCGCCCCATTCGGTGAGGTCCTCCGTCGTGTGCGCGTCGCTGACGAGCGTGGTGTCGTAGCCACGCACGAACGCGCCGTGCAGTGTCGAGCGCACGCACGCGTCGCTCTGCGCGCCGGTGACGAAGAGCCGGCCCACCCCGCGCTCGGCGAGCACTGATTCGAGATCGGTCGCCTCGAACGAGTCGCCGTACTTCTTGTCGACGAGCGGCTCGGCGTCGTCGCGTTCCAGTTCGGGCACCAGCTGCCACGCCTCGCTGCCCACCGCGCGGTCCTCGGCCGAGTCGTGCACCCAGACGACGGGCACGTGCGCTGCCCGCGCTTTGTCGACGACCCGCGCGATGTTTGCGATGACCGCATCGCGCTCGTGCGCGCGGGCGACGACGCTGTTCTGCACATCGACGACGAGCACTGCTGAGTTGGGGCGGTTCGGCAACGTGGTCATGCCCCGACCCTAGGCGCCGGGTCCGACAGCGGCAGAACAGTCAGGCGTCGCGGCGGACCATGTCCTCCGGACCCCACAGCGCGCGCATGCGCGTCACCAGGCCGTCGTCGCCGAACTCCATGACGTCGACGGGGTTCAGCTCGATCGTCATGGCGTCGAAGTACGTGACGATGTGGAACTCGAACACCGCGACGTTGCCCGCCGCCTTGAACGAGACGAGTTCCGTCGACCGCTTGAACGGCTCGATCACCTTGTAGAACTCGAGCACGCCGTCGCGTCCGACATGAGGATCGGTTCCCACCGGGTCTTCGACGGTGGCATCGTCCGCGTAGAGGTCGGCGAGCTGCTCCGCGGTGCCGCTCGCGACGAGCTCGAGGTACTTGTCGACGGTGGCGCGCATCTCTGCGACGGACGGCATGTGCACTCCTCAGCGAATGGTTCCGACACCTGGGATCAGGGGCAGGTCGAGCGCCGTGACCCAGCCCGGTGGCAGGTCGTTGACGGCGGGTACGGCGTTGAGCGCGCGCAGCCCGGTCGCGAGGCAGCCGGCGGTCGCGGCGTCGCGTCCGCTGCCGTCGGTGTAGCGGAATGTGGTCTCTTGCACGATCGACGGCGAGCCGTCGATTTCGACGCGGTACACGTCGTTCTGATTGCCGCGCGGCCAGTCAGGCGCGGAGTCCTGCCCGACGCGGTTGACATGTTCGAGCTGGATGCGCGTCTGCCCGCGGTAGATGCCGTTGACGGTGAACCGGATCGCCGCGACGCGTCCCGGCTCGATGACGCCCTTGGCGGACGGCACGGGCTTGTCGGCCACCCACTTGTCCCACGTCGTGGTGATCTCGTCGAGCTCGACGCCGGCCGCGTGCGCCATCATCGGCACGGTCGCGCCCCACGACATGACGAGCACGTCCGGCCACTCGAGCAGCGCCTTGAACTCGGGCTCGCGGCCGATGCCCATCTCGGTCTCGTAGTCGCCCTCGTAGTTGGCGTAGTCGAGGATCTCGAGCGCGCGCACGAGCTTCACCTCGCCGCACAGGCCCATCAGCGTCATCGGGAACAGGTCGTTCGCGAACCCGGGGTCGATGCCGGTTGTGAAGCACGATGCGCCACCTGCTTCGCACGCCTCGGTGATCGGGTCGATCCACACGGCGGGGTTCTGCTTCATGCCCGGCCACACCCACGGCGTCATCGCGGTAGAGCACACGTCGATACCGGCACGGAGAAAGGCCGACATGATGCGGATGTTGTCGTCTGCCTTCGCGGCCGTCGGGCCGTAGTGGACGAGAGCGTCCGGACGCAGTGCGATCAATGCGTCGACGTCGTCCGTCGCGATGATGCCCACCGATGGCAAGCCGCAGATGTCGCCGACGTCCTTGCCGATCTTGTCCGGGTTGCTGACCCCGACGCCGACGAGCTCGAACAACGGATGATCGACGAGTTGTTCGATCACGAGCTTGCCGACGAAGCCGGTGCCCCAGACGACGACGCGCTTGGTCATCGGGTCATCTCTCCGGAGTTCACCAGCAGATGCTGACCCGTGACTGCCTTGGCCAGATCCGATACGAAGAACGCGGCGACGTCGGCGACCTCACCGTCCTCGGTCATGCGCCGCAACGGGAACTTGCCGACGATCTTGTGCAGTGCTTCGTCCTCGCTGATGCTCTTGTGTGCCGCGGTGCCCTTGACGAACATCTCGACCTGCGGCCCCCACATCCACGACGGCACGACCATGTTCAGCCGGATGTTGTCCGGTCCGAGTTCGTCGACGAGGTAGTACATCGTGGTCAGCAGCGCGTTCTTCGTCGCCGCGTAGCCGGCCTGGGGGAGCGACGGCTTCCACATCGACTGCGAGCCGATGAAGACCACGCCGCCACCACCTGCGGTCTTCATCGCCTTGGCGGCGGGGCGCAGCACGGTGAGCGCGCCGATCACGTTCGTGTCGAACGCCGCACGCCAGTTCTCGAACTTCGTGTCGTACAGGCCGCCCCAGACGTTCTCGTACGCCGCGACCTGGATCAGTCCGTTCAGGGCGCCGAAGCGGTCTACCGCCGTGTCGACGAGTGCCTCGCAGGCTTCGGCGTCGGTGATGTCGGTCGCGCGGTAGGCGATGCGCTCGCCGGACGGATCGAGTTCCGCGGCGATCCCCGCGAGCTTGTCCGCGTCGCGAGCGGCGACGACCACGTTGCCGCCGAGCTTGAGCACGCTCGCCGCGCACTCGCTGCCGAGACCCGCGCCAACGCCGGTCACCAGGACTGTCTTGCCGTCGAGCAGCACGGTGTTCTCCTACTCTTCCGCCGGTCTGGGCTAAGTAGAACACGTTCTAGCTAGGTTTGCGAAGCCCTCGCTGCCCGCCCCGTGATCCCGCTGTGCTGGAACCGCTCAGCCGTTCTTTGCACAGCCTTGACGTTGGCATGGGGCCGGCATGAGGGGCGCGGGCGCACCGTGAGCGGGTCGTTCCACCGACGGAGCGACGGCCGGCAACGCCGGCACGCCACGAAGGAGTTCGCATGAACGACGACACATTCGAGGAGTTGCCCGTCAAGCGCGGCACCCGCACCGGGCTCAAGATCGCGCTGGTGTCCGCCGGCGTCGTTGCCGGAGCGATCGGCGCCACGGCTTTCGGCGCGAGCGCCGCGTCATCGACGTCAGGATCCGGCTCGACCTCGGGCTCGAGTTCGACGGGCTACTCGGCACAGGCCCCGGCCGCAGCACCGGCGAACGGTTCGGCACCGTCAGGCACGTTCAACCCCGGCGGCTCGACACCGGTACGAAGTGACGAGAAGTCGGTCGACGCCTCGACCGCCGCGACGCTCAAGGAGGCCGCGCTCAAGGCGGTGCCCGGCGGCAGCGTCATCCGCGTCGAGACCGACGCCGGCGACGCCGCGTACGAGGTACACATGCACAAGGCGGACGGCACGCTCGTCACCGTGAAGTTCGACAAGAACCTCAAAGAGACGGTCGTCGAGGACGGCATGGGCAAGGGCGACCCCGCTCCCGCCGGAGCCCCCGCCGGAGCTCACTGAGCCCCGATTAGCCGGACGTTGGCCCTTCAGCCGCCCGATTAGCCGGACGTTGGCCCGTCAGCCGCGCACGCCCCGGCGTGTCGCGCAGCTGACGGGCCATCGTCGGGGTCTGACAAATTTCGGTTCGCGCCGGATCGACAGCCAACGGGTGGGCGAGACCACGGCTAATGCGCTGTCTCGCTACCCTCGCAGCGGCCGACAATGGGGTCGCCTGTCCGTCCGACCCGAGCGGGAGACCACTCTGTGACCATGATCGACACGACCCTGCAGATCCCCGCCGAACTCAAGCCGGCGGACGGGCGCTTCGGCTGCGGGCCGTCGAAGGTGCGGCCCGAGGCCCTGGAAAACCTCGCCCGGCAGCAACAGCTCATGGGCACCTC
>DATGFB010000315.1:0-3499 GCA_035309605.1 Jatrophihabitantaceae bacterium | reverse complement strand
CGTGGTGAGCCGGGCGATGGCGTCTTCATTCAGGTCGAGCAGGATCCGCGGCGCGCCGGTGTTGCTCGTTGCGAGGTCGCCCAGCGCCGCCGCGAGCCCGGACGTGTGCAAGCTGGCCGGATAGATATCGGTCATGAGGTTGCGCAGATCGGCGATGCTGTCGCGGACGGAGGCCGCGACCGACTGCAACTGGCCGGCATCGACACCCTCACCGCGAGCGCTTGCCTGGCGGGCTTGGCCGGCCGTGGCGAACGCAATGGCGGCGAGGTCCTGCACCACGCCGTCGTGCAGCGTCGCGGCGATGCGGCGCCGCTCGTCCTCGGACGCCTCGAGTGCGCGGCGCTGCAACTCGTCGTGGCGGGTGCGCGCCGCCCGTGACTTGGCGTGGACCAGCCAGGCAAGCGGAATCAGAAGCAGGACGAGTGCAGCCAGCGTGCTGAGCATGACTCCGGAGAATCCGCGCCACAGCTGCGCGCTGCGATCGCTGACGATTTGATAGCGGAAGTAGGCCTCGAACAGCAGTGGCGTTCCGGCCGGCGTCCACACCGGCCGGTACACCTCGAGCAACTTGCCCTGACCGCGCTCGTATTGATTCTCCGGACGGGTCAGGTCACTGACATCGGCGACGGTCTGCGGTGTGGTCAGTGCCTTGACCGCGGTGTCCTCGAGCGTGAAGCGCTGATCGACCAACCGGGGTTCATCCGAATAGAGCACGGAGCCCGTCGCGTTCCATAACTTCACCCGCACGACCTGATCGCTCAGAATGTGCTCGCGAACGAGTCGATCCAGTCCGGCACGGGTGGCGACGGAACTCGTGGCCATGGAGTCGGTCAGTGCCGGCTGCACCGCGGTGTCGGCGATGAGGTCCGTCGTTTGGGCCACGTCGTGCACGGCCTGCTGCTCGGCGATATGCCGACTGACGAGCGACCCCGCAACCGCCACGATCAGGGTCGCAACCAACGCGGCACCGCTCAGTTGCAGTGTGATCCGGCGCAGCCGCGCGCGTTCGTCGATCCGCCCGGGCGACGGCGTCGCGAGAACGAACTCACCGTGACCGGTCCCTTGCGGCGCGAGCGTGGGCGCCGCGGCCTCATAGGTAGCCGCGGCGCCCGCTCGCGAGTGCGAGAAATTCACACCGGGTCACCCATCGCTGCCGCCGCTGCCGCTACTTCCGTCAGTGCCGCCCGAGCCGCTGGTGCCGCTCGAGCCGCCGTCGTCGGAGCTACTGCTGGTCGCACCTGCGGTCGGGTTCCCGTCGTGCTCGGTCTCCGTAGCGTCGGGCGAACTGGGGGTTTCGCCGGGTTCGGGTTCGGTCGCCGAGGTCGGGTTCTCGTCCTGATCGACGCCGTTGTCGTCGCCGGGTTCGGTTTGCCCGGCAACCGGGGTGTCGTCGTCTCCTGGTTCGGTCTCGTGCGTCTCTGCGGGGCTGGGCGCGTCGCTCGGCACGACGAGCGAGACGGCGCTGCCGTCGCCATGGTCGTCGGCGACCTGGGGCACCTTGGCCTGCTGAGGTACGTGGACGGGCAACTGGTGGCTGAACGAGGTGTTGCCCGCCAGGCCGGCCATCGCAGGAGCGGCCGCAAGGCCCGCGGCAACGGCGCCGGCTGAGCAGAGGAGCAAGAGACGTTTCATGGTGAACTCCTGGGTTCGTAGTGGTGACTACGTTTGTCTCTCATCGCTGGTTCGAGTCGCTATACGACCATCGGCTTACCACCGGCCGGTCGTGATCGAGTGACGCCACCAAAGGGCGTGCGGAACGCGGAACGACGGACGCGCCGGGAGAAATGCATCGGCCGGCGCATCCGCGCCGGCCACCTTCATTATTAGCACGGTTCGGCGCCGCTCATGAGCGCCCGATTTTCGGTCTATGGTCACCGGCTTCGGGATGGGAGCTGATGACATGACCCCTACGACAACAAGCGCGTTCGACCTGCCTGGCCAACTCGGCGCCAAGAACGATCCGGCGCTCATCGGCATCGACGAGCAGCACTTCGCTGCGATCGCCGCGAGTCTCGACGACGTGATCGCGCAGCTTTCCGATCGCCTGGACGAAGCGCGCAGAGCACCTGCCGGCACCGGGCAGAAGGCGCTGGACCGTGACGGCGACATCCATCGACTGAGCGCGCGGTTGCGCTTGCTGCGCCGATTCGGCTTGGACGCGTGCCTCGGACGCATCGTCGGCGCGGACGATCCCGAGCCGGTGTTCATCGGCCGGCTGGGCCTGACCGACGCCGACGGTCGAAGACTGCTCGTCGATTGGCGAGCGCCGGCCGCTGAGCCGTTCTTCGGCGCGACGCATGCCAACCCGATGGGCCTCGTCAGCCGGCGCAGATACCGCTGGACCCGCGGGCGTGTCAGTGACTACTGGGACGAGGTGTTCACCGCGGACGGGCTGGCCGGGCATGCAGCACTGGACGACCAGTCCGCCTTCATCGCGACTCTGGGCGGCAGCCGCTCTGCACGCATGCGCGATGTGCTCGGCACCATTCAGGCCGACCAGGACGCCATCATCCGGGCCGGATCGCGTGGCGCGCTCGTCGTCGACGGCGGCCCGGGCACCGGCAAGACCGTCGTGGCGTTGCATCGCGCCGCGTATCTGCTCTACTCCGATCCGCGTCTGGACCACCATCACGGCGGCGTGCTCTTCGTGGGCCCGCACCAGCCGTATCTGGACTATGTCGAGGACGTGCTGCCCAGCCTCGGTGAGGAGGGCGTGCAGACGTGCACGCTGCGTGACCTCGTTCCCGAGGGCGCCTCGGCAATGATCGAGACCGAGGCGCACGTCGCGCGCCTGAAGGCGTCCGCGGAACTGGTGTCCGCAGTCGATGCGGCCGTCACGTTCTACGAGCAGCCACCGACGACATCGACGGTGATCGAGACGCCGTGGTCGGAGGTTGTCGTCACCGCTGACGACTGGGCCGCGGCGTTCGCCGCACCCGAACCCGGCTCGCCGCACAATGAGGCGCGCGAGCAGGTCTGGGACGAGCTGATCACCATCCTCGCGGACAAGCACGATGACGACGTCTCGCCGGACGCGGTGCGCGCCTCGCTGAGGCGTGTCGGCGACCTGCGCGCGACGTTCAACCGCGCCTGGCCATTGCTCGAAGCGGCTGACCTCGTCGGCGATCTGTGGTCGGTACCGGCGTATCTGCGCACGTGCGCGCCGTGGCTCGAGCCGGACGACGTGCGCGCACTGCAGCGGCACGACGCGCAGGCGTGGACGGTGTCGGACCTGCCGTTACTCGACGCCGCACGGCAGCGGCTTGGCGATCCAGAAGCGGGACAGCGACGGCACGCGCAGGACGCCGCCATCGCGGCCGAACGTCGGGACCGGGCCAGGGTGGTCGACGACCTGATCGCGGCCGACGACTCCGAGATGCTCGTCATGTCCATGCTGCGCGGGCCGGATCTCGAGAACGCCCTGATCGACGACGCCGGGTTTTCGGCTGCGCATCCGGATCGTCTTGCCGGGCCGTTCGCGCACATCATCGTCGACGAG
>DATGFB010000314.1:0-4432 GCA_035309605.1 Jatrophihabitantaceae bacterium | reverse complement strand
CCGACCCGGCACCGGTGACGACCGCGACCTTACCGTTGATCTTCGTCATGCGGGTACGCCTTCCGGAACGAGTTCGAGCGGGTGCGCTGACGTGCGATCGTCGATCGCGGTCGTGTCATATGCGGCGAGGTCGAAGTTACGGGTCAGCTGCCGGAACGTGAAGGTGAAGCCCGGCCACAGCGTGGTGTTGTTGCCGTGCGCGTCGAGGTACCAACTCGCGCAGCCGCCGCGCTTCCAGATTGTGCGATCCATGCGACCCTGCAGTTTGGCGTTGTAGCCGTGCTGGACGTCCTCGCGCACGTCGAAGGTCGCCAGGCCGTGGCGTTGCATCTGCGCCAGCGCGCTCATGAAGTAGTTCAGGTGCGACTCGGCCATGTACACCATCGAGCTGTGGCCGAGGCCGGTGTTCGGGCCGATCACGAACATCATGTTCGGGAAGCCGGCCACCGTCGCGCCCTTGTATGCCTGTTGTCCCTTGTCGCGCCAGACGTCGGCGAGCGATCGCCCTGCACTGCCGTAGATGCGCTCGAACGACGGCGAGTCGGTGACGTGGAAGCCGGTTGCGACGACGATCGCATCGACTTCGCGCACCGTCCCGTCCTTCGTGACGATCGCGTTGGGGCGGATCTCGGCGATGCCGTCGGTGACGAGGTCGACGTGCTCGCGCGTCAGCATCGGGTACCAGTCGTTCGAGATGAGGACGCGCTTGCAGCCGATCTGCCAGTCGGGCGTGACACGCGCACGCAGCGCGGGATCGCTGATCGCCTTGTCGATGTTGCGCTTCGCGATGCGCTGCGCGGCGAGCAGGATCTTCGGCTGGAACGCGAAGCCCAGCACGAACGTCTCGCGTCCCCAGTAGATCGCCTCGCGCGCCAGACGCTGCGCGCCCGGGACGTACTTGTAGATCAAGCGCTCGATGCGGGTGTAGTCACGGTCGTGCCGCGGCATGACCCACGGCGCGGTGCGCTGGTAGACGTCGAGCTGCGCGACCTGATCGACGATCGCCGGCCCGATCTGAATCGCCGACGCGCCCGTGCCGATCAGCGCGACGCGCTTGCCGGTGAGGTCGGCGTCGTGGTTCCAGCGCGAGGAATGGAAGATCTCGCCGGCGAACGAATCGATGCCCTCGATGTCGGGCAGTGCGGGTTCGGCGAGGGAGCCGACCGCAGGCACGAGCACGTCCGCGGTGAAGTCCCCGGCGGTGGTGGCGATGCGCCATACGGCTGCGTCGTCGTCCCAGCGCGCTTCGGTGACCGTCGTGTTGAACAGGTGCTTGTCGAGCACGCCGTACTTGCGTGCGGTCGCGCGGAGGTAGTCCTGGATCTCCCAGCCGGGTGAGAACGAGCGCGACCAGTTCGGATTCAGCTCGAACGAGTACGAGTACAGGTGCGACGGCACGTCGCAGGCCGCCCCGGGGTAGGTGTTGTCACGCCAGGTGCCGCCGACGTCGTCGCCGCGTTCGACGACGAGGTAGTCGTCGCGGCCGGCCTGGGCCAGCTTGATGGCGGTGCCGAGGCCGGCGAAACCGCTGCCGATGACGAACACGCCGAGATGCCGAGGCAATTCCTGGGTCATGACGTCGAGCCTAAGTCGCCATTGAATCAGAGTCAATAGCTAGTTGGCTGCCGTTCAATAGCGTATGGTGATCTCCGTGGCCACCGAGAAGCGGATTCGGCTCAACCCCGAGGCGCGGCGCGCGCAGCTCATCGAGCTGGGCGTCGAGATGCTGGCCACCCGCACCCTCGACGAACTGTCGGTCGAGGACATCGCGCAGCAGGCCGGTATCTCGCGGGGCCTGCTGTTCCACTACTTCTCGTCCAAGCAGGAGTTCCATCTCGCGGTCGCCCGCGCCGCTGCGCACGAGCTGCTGCGCCGCACCGAGCGCGATCCGAACCTGGCGCCGATCGAGGCGCTGCACGGGTCGCTGCATGCGTTCATCGACTACGTCGAGGAGAACCCGGACAGCTACAAGTCGCTCGTGCGCGGTGCGGTGAGCGGTGACGAGGACATGCGCGCGCTGTATGCCGAAACCCGGGCGACGCTCGCGCAGCGCGTCATGGAAACCGTCGCAGATTCGGGCGCGGTGATGTCGACCGCAGCCGAGCTCGCGGTGCACGGCTGGGTCGCATTCGTCGAGGAGTGCGTCATCCGCTGGATCGATACCCGACCCTTCGGCCGGGACGTCTTGCAGGAGTTGCTCGCGAAGTCGCTGCCCGCCGTCGTACTCGCGAGTACCGACGAGGACCTCGGTTCGCTCGTCTCGATCCTCACGCCGGATGCCGCCATCTCGACGTAATTGGCCGGGCTGGGGACCCGTCCGCAGAACTAGGATCTCCGAGTATGGCGTTCCAGGTCACCCGAAATCCCAACCCGCGCTCGGCTGAAGAGCGGGCGGCGATCCTCGCCGACCCAGGCTTCGGCCGGTACTTCACCGACCACATGGTGCGCATCGACTGGACGGCCGCGGACGGCTGGAGCGAGGGCCAGGTACTGCCGTACGGACCGTTGACGCTCGACCCGGCGACCATGTCGCTGCACTACGGGCAGGAGATCTTCGAGGGGCTCAAGGCCTACCGCCAGCCGGACGGGTCGATCGCGACGTTCCGTCCTGACATGAACGCGCGTCGCTTCCAGCGCTCCGCGAAGCGCCTGGCGATGGCTGAGTTGCCGGAGGACCTGTTCGTCGACTCGCTGCAGGCGCTCATCGAGGTCGACCAGGCGTGGGTGCCGGACGAGCACGACCACTCCCTGTACTTCCGTCCGTTCATGATCTCGACCGAGGTCGGTCTCGGTGTGCGTCCGTCGAACGCGTACGCCTACCTGCTCATCGCCTCACCAGCGGGCGCGTACTTCCCGCGCGGCGTGCAACCGGTGTCGGTGTGGCTGTCGACGGAGTACACCCGAGCCGCGGTCGGCGGCACCGGCGAGGCGAAGTGCGCGGGCAACTACGCCGCGTCACTCGTCGCACAGGCGCAGGCTGCGGCGCAGGGTTGCGACCAGGTGGTGTGGCTCGACGCGATCGAGCACCGTTGGGTGGAAGAGATGGGCGGCATGAACCTGTACTTCGTGTACGGGTCCGGCCCGGGTGCGCGGATCGTCACGCCGTCGCTCAGCGGTGCGCTGCTGCCGGGTGTCACGCGCGACTCGCTGCTGACGCTCGCGCGCGAACTCGGCTATGTCGCCGAAGAGGGCAAGATCTCGACCGACGAATGGCAGGCAGGCAATGCGTCGGGCGCGCTGACCGAGGTGTTCGCCTGCGGTACGGCCGCGGTGATCACGCCGGTCGGCTCGGTGAAGAGTGCGCACGCCGGTTGGACCGTCGGCGACGGCGGCGCGGGCCCGATCACGATGCAGCTGCGAGAGCGGCTGCTCGCGATCCAGACCGGCGAGGTGCCCGACTCGCACGGCTGGATGCACCGGCTCGTCTGACGTGCTGCCCGACGAGCACATCGCGCGGCTCGAACGCGACGGCGCGTTGCTCGCGTCCGCTGCCGAATCGGCGGGTTGGGATGCGCCGGTTCCGGCAACGGAGTGGGACGTGCGCTCGCTCGTCACTCATGTCGGTGGCGTGCACCGGTGGGCCGCGGACGTAGTCCGCACGCGATCCGCGACGCTCGACACCGCAGCCGGCGTCGCGGTCGGCACAGGTCCGGCCGATGACGAGCTGCTCGCGTGGTTCGTCGACGGACACCGCGCGCTCGTCGAGACGCTTCGCTCGGCGCCGGCCGATCTTGATTGCGTCACGTTCTTGCCCGCGCCGTCGCCGTTGGCGTTCTGGGCACGGCGGCAGGCGCACGAGACCGCGATCCACCGCTCCGACGCGCAAGCCGCCGCCACGGTCGTGGAGGATTCTGCCCGGAAACCGAACACAATCCTCCACGATCGTGAGCTCGCGCAGGACGGGATCGCCGAGATGCTGCTGGGCTTCGCCGCGCGCCGCAGCAACGCGATCGCCCGCGCCGCGACACTCGCGCTGCGTCCGTCCGACGGCGACGCGTGGCTGCTGACCTTCGGCGGCGAGCGCATCGTTGCCGAAAAGATCGAGGCGGATGCGGACGCATCCGTTCGAGGCACGTCGTCGGACATCTACCTATGGCTGTGGAACCGGCCCTCCGACGTGCATGTCACCGGCGACGCCGCGGTGGCCGACCTGTGGCGCTCGGTGCGGGTGCGCTGGAGCTGACCGCCCTCGCTAGCCGAGCCGCAAGCCGCTCTCGAGGTCGAATGCGTGCACTTCGTCCGCCCGCGGCGCCACGGTGACCACGTCGCCGATGCCCGGCGGCTCGCGGCCGTCGCAGCGAACGACGAAAGGTGCTGAGTCGGGCGTGTCGCCGAACAGCGTGCCGTACACGTAGGAGTCCGCGCCGAGCTCCTCCACGAGGCGTACCTCGAACTTCGCGCCGTCCGGGGCGCCGAGGCTCAGCGCCTCGGG
>DATGFB010000313.1:0-3161 GCA_035309605.1 Jatrophihabitantaceae bacterium | reverse complement strand
GGCGATGCAGACCATCGGCGGGCACCTCGTGGTCGCGGGCAATGCAGCAGGTGCCACGCAGTCCGGTCTGGTCGCCGAGGTGCGCGGGTCGAGTGCGAACAGGTCGGCGGTGTCGACGGTCGACGACGCCGACGCCGCGATCGGGCAGGTGTCGACGGTGCTCGCGCTCGTCAACGTCATCAACTCCAACGTCGGGCACTACGGAACGGCGAAGAGTGCAGACACGCTGTTCCCGAGCCCGGCACGGTAGCGATCGGCATGCCGGAGTTCTCGCCGAACGTCGTCGTCGCATTCGCGACATTCCTCCGGCGGCGCCTGGCCGAAGTCGGCGGCACGGTCCGCGACACGGTCAGTGCCCCGCTCGCCCCGCTGCGGCGCGAGCCCGCCGTTGCGCCGCAGCGCCGCAACATCGCGATGGTGATCGTCGCGGCCGCGGCGCCGTTCGCGCCCACCTCCCACGCACGTGCCAGGCTGCTGCGCCAGGCGCACGCGAGCGGCCTGCTCAGTACATCCGAAACCGAGGACGCGCTCAGCGAGATGCGTGCCATCGGCGCGCCGCGTTCCTGACTCGACGCAGGCACGCGGTGACGTGTTAGCGTGGACTTCCGTGGATCGAACGCCCGCGGGAAGCAGTTGGCCCACCAAACATCTCTTCGTCACCGGCGGCGTCGCCTCGTCCTTGGGCAAGGGACTGACCGCCTCCAGCCTGGGGTCGCTGCTCAAGGCACGTGGCTTGCGGGTCACGATGCAGAAGCTGGATCCGTATCTGAACGTCGATCCGGGCACGATGAACCCGTTCCAGCACGGAGAAGTGTTCGTCACCGAGGACGGCGCGGAGACCGATCTCGACGTCGGTCACTACGAACGGTTCCTCGACACCGATCTGGTCGGCAGCGCGAACGTCACCACCGGTCAGGTGTATTCGAGCGTCATCGCGAAGGAGCGGCGCGGCGAGTACCTCGGCGACACGGTGCAGGTCATCCCGCACATCACCAACGAGATCAAGGCGCGTATCCGTGCGATGGCCGCCCCTGGCACCGACGGGCTCACGCCGCACGTGGTGATCACCGAGATCGGCGGCACCGTCGGCGATATCGAGTCACTGCCGTTCTTGGAAGCCGCTCGCCAGGTGCGCCATGACGTCGGTCGCGAACACTGCTTCTTCCTGCACGTCTCGCTCGTGCCCTACCTCGCGCCGTCGGGCGAGCTGAAGACCAAACCGACGCAGCACTCCGTGGCCGCGCTGCGCAGCATCGGCATCACACCCGACGCGGTCGTGTGCCGCTCCGACCGTGAGATACCGGACAACGTCAAGCGCAAGATCTCGCTGATGTGCGACGTCGACGCCGAGGCGGTGGTGTCCGCGACGGACGCGCCGAGCATCTACGAGATCCCCAAGGTGCTGCACGCCGAAGGGTTGGACGCCTACGTGGTGCGCCGCCTGGGCCTGCCGTTTCGCGACGTCGACTGGACGGAGTGGGGCGATCTGCTCGACCGCGTGCACCATCCACGCAGCGAGGTCACCGTCGCGCTCGTCGGCAAGTACGTCGATCTGCCTGATGCGTACTTGTCTGTGTCCGAGGCGTTGCGTGCGGCGGGCTTCGCGCACCGCGCGAAGGTCGTGATCAAGTGGGTGCCGTCGGACTCGTGCGAGACCGAAGCCGGCGCCACTGCGGCACTCGCGGGCGTCGACGGCGTGGTGATACCGGGCGGGTTCGGCATTCGCGGCATCGAAGGCAAGATCGGCGCGGTGCGGCACGCTCGCGAGCGGCGCATCCCGACCCTCGGGTTGTGCCTCGGCCTGCAGTGCATGGTGATCGAGACGGCGCGGCACCTCGCGGGCATCAGCGACGCGAACTCCGCGGAGTTCGATCCCGAGACACCCGATCCCGTCATCGCGACGATGGCCGAGCAGGTCGACATCGTCGCGGGCCACGCCGATCTCGGCGGCACGATGCGCCTCGGTGCGTACCCCGCGACGCTGGTGCCCGGGTCCGTGGTCGCCGAGGCCTACGGCACCACGTCGGTGTCCGAGCGCCACCGGCACCGCTACGAGGTGAACAACTCCTACCGCGATCGGCTCGAAGCGGCCGGTCTGGTCATCTCGGGCATGTCGCCGGACGGGCGCCTGGTCGAGTTCATCGAGTTGCCGAGATCGGTGCACCCGTTCTTCGCGGCCACCCAGGCGCATCCGGAGCTGAAGTCACGGCCTACGCGGGCGCATCCACTGTTTCGCGCGTTCTTGGGTGCGGCGCTCGCCTACAACGACGCCGAGCGGCTGCCCGTCGAGATCGACGACGAGTTGCTGCGCGAGGAGCGGCCGGTCAACGGGGCGGCGCACATCTCCGGTCAGGTCGGCGTCGCCGTGCCGTCGGTTCCGTGAGCGACGCGGACGGAGTCGCCGCATACGAAGTCGTCTCCAGTGAGCCGATCTTCCGCGGGTCGGTCATCGGGCTGCGGCGCGACGAGGTGCGGATGAGCGACGGGTCGCTCGTGCACCGTGAGGTCGTCGAGCACCCCGGCGCGGTCGGCATCGTCGCGATCGACGCGGACGATCGCGTGCTGCTCGTGAATCAGTACCGGCATCCGATGCGCCGGCGCCTCGACGAACTGCCGGCCGGCCTGCTCGACAAGGACGGCGAGCCACCGCTCGAGGCCGCGCGCCGCGAGCTCGCCGAGGAGGCCGGCGTGCGTGCCTCCGACTGGCATGTGCTCGTCGATCTGAACCCGTCGCCGGGCATGTCCGACGAAGCGATCCGCATCTACCTCGCCCGCGGCATCGAGGCCGTCGACGAATCGTTCACACCCGAGCACGAAGAGATCGACCTGACCGTGTCGCGGGTGCCGCTGGACGAGGCGGCCGCACGTGCGCTCACCGGCGACATCACGAACGCGGCCGCGGTCGCCGGAATTCTCGCCGCGAAACTCGGCCGCGACGAGGGCTGGGCGCGGGTGCGTCCCGCCGACGCACTGTGGCCGACGCGGCCTTCCGGCTGACGGCAACGCTTCCGTGCCCGCATCCACATCAGCCCGCCGCACTGCGACCGACTCGGTCGTGCGCAGCTACCTCGACCACCTCGCGGTGGAGCGTGGCGTCGCGGCGAACACGCTGTCGTCCTACCGGCGCGACCTGGGCAGGTACGTCGACTACCTCGACGCGC
>DATGFB010000312.1:0-6170 GCA_035309605.1 Jatrophihabitantaceae bacterium | reverse complement strand
GAATTCGAAAGCCTCGTCGGTCACCGCATCAACGCATGGAACGTGCAGTGGTGGGCGGTCGCGGTCGACGCGGTGCTCGCGGTGCTGACGGCACTCGTCGCAGCATGGTGGCCGGCGCGTGCGGTGTCGCGCACGCCGATCGTCGCCGCGCTCTCAGGACGTCCCGCGAAGCCACAACCCGCGCACCGGTTCGCCGCAGCCGGCGTGGCGGCGTTGGGCGTGGGCTTCGGATTGCTGGTGTGGGCGCACGGTCGCAGCATCATCCTGCTCGTGGTCGGCGGCATCGTCGCCACCGTCGCGGGCATGCTGCTGCTCGCTCCGCTCGGCATTCGCATCGCCGCATTGGCCGCTCGCCGGTCACCGATCGCGGTCCGACTCGCGTTGCGTGACCTTGCGCGGTATCAAGCACGTTCGGGTGCTGCCCTCGCGGCGGTCAGCCTTGCCATCGGCATAGCGGCGACGATCGCGATCAACGCGGCCGCGCAATCGGCCCAACAGGGCAACCGGGCCATCGGCAACCTGCCGCAGAACCAGCTCGCCGTGTGGATTCCGGGCGGCGACGGACCGTTAGGACCGGCGGGCGTGAGGGTGAAGGTTGGGCCGGCCGGCGTGGGCGGCAACCAGCCCTTGACGGCCGGGCAACTCGCCGGCGTGCAGCGTGCCGTCGATGCGATCTCGTCCGACATTCATGAGCAGTCGAGGGCAACGATCCTGCAGGCGAGCAAGCCGAACGTCACGTTGCCCGGCGGAAGTGTCGGAGACTTCCCGGTCAACGTCGTGCAGCCCATACCGCGTGGCTTCGAGCAGGTCGGGCAGCTCTACCTCGCGACGCCGGACCTCCTCGCCCTCTATCACATCCCGGCGTCGGCGGTGACGGGTGATGTCCTCACGTCGCGAACAGATCTGAACGGCGTGAAACTCGACCTGGGTCCTGATCCGGCAGATCTCGTCACGCCGACGATCCAGGTACTGCCCCAGCTGCCGAAGTACTTCTCGGCGCCGACGACGCTGATCACTCAGCAGTACGCGGCTTCGCTCGGGCTGACGACGTCGCAGGTCGGGTGGCTGCTGCAGACTGCGCATCCGCTGACGTCAGCGCAGATCAATGTGGCGCGCACTGACGCAGCGGGGGTGGGCGCGGCGATCGAGACACGTGACAAGCCCGATCACTCGCTGCAGAAGTTGCGCGACTACTCGACCGGCATCGGTGTGCTCGTAGCCCTCGGCGTGCTCATGATGACCGTCGGGCTGATCCGCAGCGAGACCGCCAACGACCTGCGCACCCTCAGCGCAGCGGGCGCCACCGGCGGCATGCGGCGCACGCTCACGAGCGCGACGGCGGCCACGCTCGCGCTGCTCGGAGGCGTGATCGGAACTGGTGGCTCGTACCTCGCGTTGCTGGCGTGGAACGTGCGCGACGTGGGCTACCTGAGCCACCCGCCGACGCTCGACCTGCTCGCGCTCGTCGTCGGCCTGCCCGTCGCAGCGCTTCTCGTCGGGTGGCTTGCGGCGTTCCGTGCCCCGTCCGACATCGCACATCGACCGCTGGAGTAGGCCGGGAATTATCGGCTTGCCAAACTCGTTGGCACGGTCAATCGTTGGAGTGGCCAACGATATGTGCCAACGGAGGTTGCGATGACCGACAACGAACGCATCACGCTCAACCCGTCGATACTCGGCCAGGCCGAGAAGGCGCACAACGCCCTGCTGTTCCGGATACTCGCCGGTACCGGCGTAGACGAGGTGCAGTGGATCAGCCTGCAACTCGCACTCGGCTCGGGCGGCGTCGCGAATCACGCCGAGCTCGTCGCCCGGGTTTCGTCGGCCGCGAAGTTCGCGCCGGTGACGGTCGAGGCAGCTGTGGCTGCATTGGTCGGCGCCGGGCTGTTCGAGCAGAACGGCCCCGGGCACCTCGCCGTGACGGAGGACGGGCGCGAGTTCGTCGACCATGTGCGTGGCGCGACAGCGCCGGTCGTGGCCCGCGCCTACAGCGGCGTCCCGGCCGAGGATCTCGCGATCGCCGGCCGCGTCCTCACCGAGATCACCGCGCGCTTCGACGCCGAGCTCGCCGCCTTCTGACGAAGCTGGGTTACGGCAGTGATCGCGGCAGCCCGAACCACGGCAGCACGCTCGTGTCGAAACGCGTCATCGCGCAGATCCGGTCGCCGTCGAGTGCGAGTACGTACAGCCCGGTGCCGTGTCGCACACCCGACGCGGTGCGCACGTAGGCGCCGAACGCGGGTTGCCCGTTGGCGCGCGTCGGCACCAGATCGAACCTGCGGCCGGCAGCGAAGATGCTCGCGCTGAACCGCGCCACCGCGTCGCGGCCTGCGTACTCGAACGGCATCGGCGGCATGGATGCGACGACGTCGTCGGTCAGCAGGTCGACGAGCGCGTCGACGTCGGCGGACTCCCATGCCTGAACGAACCGCGCGACGACGGCGTCCTCGACCGGCGAGGCGGCGTGTTGCGCCGGCGCGTCCAGCTGACGCTGCATGGCCGCACGCGCGCGCTTCAGCGCGCTGGTCACCGACTCGAGGCTGCAATCGAGCATCTCTGCAACCTCGGCGGCGCGGAATCCGAGCACGTCGCGCAGGACCAGAACGGCGACTTGCCTCGGCGGGAGCACCTGCAACGCGGTCACGAACGCCAGCGACATCGCTTCGAGTTGTTCATAGCGCACCTCAGGTCCCGGTGGCGCGTCGATCACGCCGTCGAGCAGCGCATCGGGAAACGGTTGGAGCCACACGACCTCGCCGAGTCGCGTCGGCGGGGGTGGCTCAACTCCGGGGACGTTCCACTCCTGCGGCGGGCGCCGGCCGGCCGAGCGGCGCGCGTTGAGGCAACGGTTCGTCGCGATCCGGTACAGCCAGGTGCGCACGGAGGACCGTTGCTCGAAGGTGGCCAGGCCCTGCCAGGCCGCGAGCAGCGTGTCCTGCACCGTGTCCTCGGCGTCCTGGAACGAGCCGAGCATCCGATAGCAGTGCACCTGCAACTCGCGTCGGTACGGCTGCGTCAAGTCGCGAAACGCCTCCCCGTCGCCGGCCTGCGCCTTCGCGATCAGCTCCGATGTCTGCACGTTCGCCGTCCCTTCGGTTTCCCATCCTCGTATTGACACCGCCGCGTGCATGAAGTGGGCGGTCGGCGGCAGACCAATTTCTCGACCGCGCGGTGTCTACCCGCATGTTGACCGACAACACCGACGAAGGAGACCGAGATGGGAAAGCTTGTGATCACCACGAACATGACGCTCGACGGCGTCGTCCAGGACCCGGACGGCAAGGAGGGCTTCCGGCTCGGAGGCTGGCATTCCCGCATCAGCGACGCCGACCGTGAAGCCTGGGCGAAGTTCTTCACCGACGAGGCGCTGCGCACCGATGCGCTGCTGTTGGGCCGGCGGAGCGACGAGTACTTCGGCACCCGGTGGGCGTCGCGCAGCGGGGTGTGGGCGGATCGGTTGAACGGGCTGCCCAAGTACGTCGTCTCCTCAGCGCTCGAGCATCCGGTCTGGACGAACGTGACCGTGCTCGACGACGACATTCTCGAGCAGGTCGCGCGACTCAAGCGGGACGTGCCGGGCGAAATCGCCGTCTACGCGAGCTACGAGCTGACCCAAACGCTGCTCGAGCACGATCTGATCGACGAGGTGCGCGTCGTGGTCTTCCCGATGGTCGTGGGATCCGGCGACCGCCTGTTCCGCGAGACCAGCCACGCGACGCCGCTTCGCCTGCGGGACGCCACCGTGCTCGGTGACGCGCTCGTGCTGCTCACGTACGAAACGGTGCGCGCCACCTGACCATCCGTGTCGCCGCGAGATCATGCGCGGCCGCCCCGTGCGCGCATGATCCGTCGGCCTTCAACGCGACGAGACCGGCTTGCGGCGCTACCGTGATCTGCCGAACCAACGGTGTGCGATCGAAGGAACTTCCGACATGAACAAGCCGCCAACGGTCGGTGTCGGCGACGTGTTACCGAGCTTCGCCGTGTACGCGGGCCTGGTCAGCCTCGGTGGTTATCTGCTCGAAGAGTGGAGTGATCACGGCGGCTTCTTCGCGTTGATCGCAGGCATCGTGTGGGTCGTCAGTGGCAGCGGCGCGGCTGCTTGGTTCGCGGTGCGCTGGTGGCAGGTGACGCATCGGGAGCCACCCGCGCTCGTCCCTGCCGAATCGACGTCGGGCGCCTCCTGACGATTGCCGCACCGGGCGTGGTCAAGGCCAGGGCTGCTTGCGTTGCGTGTGCCGTCGCCGCCGGGTCGTGCACGTGCACCGGTGCGCCGATCGACACGCAGATCCGCGCGCGTCGCGGCAGATGACCACCCGGACGTAGTACGCGGTCGGTTCCACTCAGCCGAACGGGGACCACGGGCACGCCGGCCTGTCGTGCAAGTCGAAACGCACCCTCGTGGAACCGGCCGTCCGCGGCTCGGCGACTGCCCGCGGGAAAGACGACGACCGCGCGCCCGTCCGCCAGCGACCCGCACTGCGCGGCGAGGTCGCGGTATCCGCCGCCGCTGCGGCGCACAGGGAACCCGCCGACGACCGTGCGGCACACCCATGCTTTGAGCGGCCGCTCGAACCAGTAGTCAGCGGCAGCCGCGACGACGGGCCGATGTTTCGCGTCGATCGCCGCGAGCAGGCTCGGCGCATCCGCGTGCGCGCAGTGATTCGCGACGACGACGCATCCACCCGGCGGCAGCGTCCCGTGCACGTCGAGTCCGCCGTTGACGGTGAACACGGTGCGCCACAGCGCGCGACGCGCATAGGCCGATGCGGCGCTCATGCGATCACGGCCAGCGTGAGGAGCGCGCCGAGCAGCGAGTCGACGCGGTCGAGCAGTCCGCCGAATCCGGGCAACCACGACCCGGCGTCCTTCACGCCGCTGCCGCGCTTCGCCATCGACTCGATGAGGTCGCCGGCGATGGCGCCGAGCGTGACGGCAATCGTCGCGACGACGGTGACGTGACCGAGTACCGCGAGCGTCGTCGTTGCTGCACCTGCGCCGGTAACCGCTCCGAGCCACGTCTTGTTGGGCGACAGCGCACTCATTCGGGTGCCCATGACCGGCCAGCGGCAGGCGAGACGGTTCGCGATCGAGCCGCCGAAGTACGCGGCCACGTCGCCCACCGAGACGGCGATCGCGATCGGCACCAGGACGGACGGATGGCCGGGCAGTGCTGCGAGGGCACCGCCCAGCCAAGCCACGCCCCACGCGGTCAGTGCAGCCTGTCGCAGACCGTCCTGCGTCCGCGCGCAGACGACGGGCACGACCACGCTGGCGACGAGAAGGACTGGCAAGGGCGGTGCCTCGTGCACGAATCCGAGTGCGATCGCGCCGAGCACGCTCGCGGTCAGCACTCCGGCGGTGTTGGGGTCGAGACGGGTCATCCGCGCGTACTCCCAGCAGCACACGAGCGCGATGCAACAGGCGAACACCAGTGCGCCGACGCGTCCGGTCGCGCCGGCGAGCAGCAGGACCGGCGCGGCTGCTGCGAAGCTGAGCCAGCGCAGCACGAACTCGCGCCGGCCACTCAGCCACACGCCGAGACCACTCAGCCCGAGCACTCCGCCGACGAGCGGGGTCGAGGACGCGAGTTGGAACGTCATGACCGCGCTCCTGTCGCCAGGGCACGCGAGCCGATCGACAGCCGCACGATCGCGGTCGCGACGCTGCCGACCACGATCGCCAGGGCGATCGGCGCGTACCAGCCTGACGCCACGGCGACGATGCCGAGCAGGCAGCGTTCGGTCTTGCCCATCGGGCCGCCGTTGGGTCGGGGGGCACCGTGCGCCGCGACGGCGAGCGACGCCCACGACGGCAGCATCGCCGCGAGCAGAACGCACGACGTAGCCCAGCCGAGATGCGGCCAGAGGCCGGCGAGCAAGGCGAAGTCGGCGAGCCGGTCACCGAGTTCGTTGACGACGCCTCCGAATGCGCGTGGGGCCTGTCGCCGCGCCAACGTGCCGTCCATGTTCGCGCACGCGAGTCGTGCTGCAAGAAACGCGGCGACGAGCCCGGCGGAGATAAGTCCCGTGGGTGCGAACGCGATCACCGCGCCGGCGCAGCCGGCGAATAGGACGCCGGTCGCCGACACTGCGTTCGCTGTGATGTGTTGTGCGTCGAGGCGCGCGACGATGCGACGTAGTCGACGTGCGTACCAGGGTTTGAGGGCG
>DATGFB010000311.1:0-9804 GCA_035309605.1 Jatrophihabitantaceae bacterium | reverse complement strand
CGAGTTCCACGCAGCGAAGGCTCGCTTGCTGCAGTAGCGACTCAGTGTGCGAGCGCGAACGCCTCGGCCGCGGAGCGGTCGTACTGGCTGCACCGCCACCAACCGCTCGTAGCGGTCGCACCGGCCCACACCTGCGCGACGAATGCGGCGACCACGCAGGTGCCGAGCACGTGGGCAACCGTGTCGTCGAACCCGCCCGGCGCCGGCACCACTCCGCTCGCGGAGCTGATCGTCGTCTGCGACTTCGTCAGCGTGAACGCCCATGTGGCGAACCCACCGGGTTGTGTGGCCGTGTAGTCGATGGTCAGATGGTCGGTCGCCGTGGTGGCCGGGTTGTACGGCAGGTAGCCGCAGTCGGTCGTCGCCGCGGTACCGCCGATGCGCGCCTGGTCGAGCGTGACCGCGCACGGCCGGTTGTCGACGAGGATCTGCAGCGTCGACGCCGAACCCAGGTAGTCGCCGATCGAGTCGAAGAACGCGACGTCGATCGAGTGCAAGACGCCGTCGGCGAGATCGGTCGAGTCGAGGTAGCAGCCCGGCAGCGGCGAGATGATCAAGGCCAGGTCAGCCACGGACGGCACGGCGTAGAAGCCGGGCACGCCCAGGACGTCCTGCGTCGCGACGGTGAACGGCGCGTACTCGAGGCCGTCCCACTTCGCGGTGTGGAACTGGTCGGTGCGCAGGTTGCCGTCGGCGTACACCTGGTAGTAGGCGGCACCGTCGACGGCCGCGCGCACGAAGTTCACCATCACCGGCAGCGGCCCGCCGAACGGCGCGTCGTGCACCTGGAAGAAGTAGGACGGGTCGTGGCCGGTCGTGTCGGCCAGGCCGCCGGGCGTGATCCAGTCGAACGGCACGAAGCCGATGCCCTCGAGCAGCGGACCGTCCGGCTGCAAGCCGCCGAACGCCAGCTGCACCTCGTCGATCTCCTCGTCGCACGTGACCAGGACGAGGCCACCGTTGACGACCGCCGTGCAGGACGGCCGGAACGCCAGCCCCGTCGGAACGACGCTCGCGCCGCCGCTGGCAGCGTCGATCAGCACCAGCGAATTGGCCGGATCGCGCTGCGTGCAGAACAAGCCGTGCTCCAGCGCATTGGTCCAGGTCAGGAAGAACGGCGCCGTCAGGCCGGTCGCGAGCGCAGTGCGCGTGCCGTCGGCGAGGCGGTACTTGCTGACGCGGCCGGCGTCGGGACCGCTCGTCTGCTCGCTGACGTACGCGAACAGCGCGTCCGAGCTGAGCACGACGCCGACGGGGTGGTCGAGGCCGGTGAGCACATCGGTCTGCGTGCCCGTGCCGAGCTCGATGCGCACGAGTGCTCCCGATGCCTCGTACTCGACGGTGTAGGCGAAGCCGGCGTTCTCGTCGACGAACAGCTGCTGGGGCGCGGTCATGCCGGACGCGATCACGGTTGCGTCGGCCCGGTTCGCGTTCGCCAGGTCGACGTAGAGCAGGTTGCCACTGCGCTCCGTGACGTACGCGTGCGCGCGATCCATGCTGACGCGCACATCCTCGGGCTGGTCGTAGCCGGTTCCGAGCACGACGTAGGCGGGGTCGAGCTGGAACGTGACCCACTCGATCACCATGTCGTACCCGTAGGTCTGCACCTTCACCTTGGCGTAATTGCCGTCGGTCGTGTGCACTGCGAAGACATCACCCGTGCCGAGCTGGTTCGTCCCGTCGTCGTTTCCGGGGATCGGCGAGCTGTCGTACGGCAACGACTGCAGCGCCGTCGACGACAACGCATCGAAGTCGACCGCGCCCACGTTGACGATCGTCGCCGAGTTCTTCGGCGTCATCTGCCGGTTCACGTCGTCGATCTGCTCCCACCAGATGTCCTCGGTGCCGTCGGTCGGGCCCTCGGTACCCGCGTCGAGGTCGAACGTCCAGGTGCCGTGCAGCACCGTGGACCCGCTGCTGAGCACCGACGCGGACGGGAACAGATCAAGACGCGACAACTTGCCGCTGTACTCGACGAAGTACAACCGCTGCTCGGAGCTGACGAAGTCGCAGCCGATGGCGCCGCCGAGACCGGAGACGAGTGACGTGGTTGATGGCCAGGGTGCGGGCATGACGGGTCCCCCAAACAACGATCAAGTGCCGGCGAGCAGAACGCCGCCGGGAGCAGGTGATGGTCACCTTGATCGCGAAGGAGGACCTATGTGCACCGTTGATACATGGCGGGTCCGGCCGGACCCGCGGATGCGCCCGGCCGGACTCGGGACAGGTCAGCCGCTGGGGTCGGGCACGATGCGGATGTAGGGCTTCGGCTCCTTCCACGAACCGAAGATCTCCTTCGCCTCGTCGTTCGACACCGAGCCGGCGATCACCACGTCCTCGCCCGGACGCCACTCGACCGGCGTCGCCACGCGGTACTTCGCGGTCATCTGCAGCGAGTCGATGGACCGCAACACCTCGTCGAAGTTGCGTCCCGTCGTCATCGGGTACGCGAGCGTCAGCTTGATCTTCTTGTCCGGGCCGATGACGAATACGTTGCGGACCGTCTGGTTGTCCGCGGGAGTGCGTCCCTCGCAGCTGTCGCCGCTGTCGGCCGGCAGCATGTCGTAGAGCTTGGAGATCGAGAGGTCGGTGTCGCCGATCATCGGATAGTTGGGACGAGCGCCCTGCGTCTCCTCGATGTCGTCGGCCCACTTGTCGTGGTTGTCGACCGAATCGACGGACAGCCCCATCAGCTTCACGCCACGCTTGTCGAACTCGGGCTTGAGCGCGGCGAGCCGGCCGAGTTCGGTGGTGCAGATCGGGGTGAAGTCCTTCGGGTGCGAGAACAGCATCGCCCAGGAGCCGCCGAGCCACTCGTGGAAGCTGATCTTGCCGTCAGTGGTGTCGGCCTCGAAGTCGGGGGCTGCTTCGCCCAGTCGCAATGCCATGGTCGGCCTCCTGTGTGATCCGTCGGGTCCGACCGCACGCTACGCCGTAGGTCAATCGCCTGATTGCATTGCATCGTGCCCGCGCTACCCGTCGCCCTGCCCACGCCACGCCACCCTGAACCGCGCACCGCGCCACCCATCCGCTGGGGCGTGCTCGCACCCGGCTGGATCGCCGCGTTGTTCACCGGCACCGTCCATCGCAACACCGCTTCGCGGGTGGTGGCTGTGGGCTCACGATCGGCGGAGCGCGCACGGCAATTCGCCGCCGAGTTCTCGATCACGCGCAGCTACGGCTCGTACGAGGATCTGCTGGGCGACGGCGAGGTCGACGCGGTCTACGTCTCGTCACCGCACAACCTGCACCACGAGCACGGGCTGCTCGCACTGTCCGCGGGCAAGCCCGTGCTCGTCGAGAAGGCGTTCACGCAGAACGCGGCCCAGGCTGCGCAACTCGTCGAGACGGCCCGCACGCAGCGCCTGCTGCTCGTGGAGGCGATGTGGACGCGCTTCCTGCCGCACGTCGACGTGATCCGCCAACTGCTCGCCGACGGCGCACTCGGCGACGTGCGCGTCGTCATGGCTGATCACGGTCAGTACTTCGACATCGGCCCGGAGCACCGGCTGCTCAACCCGAACCTGGCCGGCGGTGCGCTGCTCGACCTGGGCGTGTACCCGATCTCGTTCGTCTCGTTCGTGCTCGGCGCACCTGACCGCGTCGTTGCGCGCGGCGACATGACCGCCACCGGTGTCGACGCCCAGGTCTCGGCTGTGCTGCAGACCGGCGCGGCGCACGGCCTCGTCTCGACAACCCAACTGGCCAAGACCCCGACGACGGCCACGATCAGCGGCACGGCGGCCCGCATCGAAATCCCCGGCGACTTCTACCAACCACAGTCGATCACGGTGATCTCGCGCGACGGCGACGTCCGCACCGCCGACGCAGGTCCGCTGACCGGACACGAGGGCCTGGCCTATCAAGCCGCGCATTTCGCGACGCTTCTCGCCGGCGGCCGCACCGAGTCGCCGCTGCTCCCGCTCGACGAGAGCCTTGCCGTCATTCGCACGATCGACGAGATCCGCCGCCAGATCGGGCTCGTCTACCCGAACGAGCGCTGACTGGTTCGGCCGTGACTGCCGGCTAGCCCGGCTTCAGCTCGGCGAGGCCCTGCGACACCCATGCCTTGAGCGGCTCCAGCTGGGCCCACGGGGCGTCGTCGGCCACGGCTCGGGCGATCACGTCCTCGGCGGACGCACCGGACTGCAGGCCGGCGTACAGGTACACCAGCGCTGACGACCGCGGACCCGTGCGGCAGGTGACGAGCGTCGGCCGGGGCAGTTGGTCGAGTGCCGCGAGCTGCTCCCTGGCGAGGTCCATCGTCAGCGCGACGGTGTCGGAGACGACGTTCGCGGATGCCGGGACCGCCGCTTGCACGTCCGCGTACGACATCCCGCCGGGCGTCTCGTCGAAGTCCGGACCGCAGAGGTAGAGCCACGACGCGGCGCCGGCATCGCGGGCGAACGCCGCCGGGTCCGCGATCAGCCCCCGGTTGAACGTCAGGCCGGACGGGCCGTCGAAGTCGGCCATGGCCGCACCCTACGCGCGATCAGCGGTAGCGGAAGCCGTCGCGAAAGCGGCGGAACAGGCCGCCCTCGACCGCGAGCGGCGCCTCGGCCGGCGGGTCCTCGGTCCGTTCGTGCCCGACGGGTTCGCTGTAGTCGGCGCGCGCGATCACATGGACGACCTCGTCCGCGGTGAACTCGGCCGATCCGTCGATCTCGGGCACCATGCCGACCAGGTCGCCGTCCTCCAGCACCTCTGCCGACAGGTCGCCGCCGCCCTCGCCCCAGATCGCCTCCCGTCCGCCGGGGAGCACGACCCGCACACCGAACGTGTAGACGCCCGACTCGACCAGATGGGCGTCAACGCCTCGGGCACGCAATCCATCAACGGCCGCACGGGCGACTTCCTCGAGCATGCCGCGACGATACGCGATCAGCCTGGGCCCGATCGTGAAGGATTACGGACCCCCACCTACCGGAATCCTTCACGATCGCGGCCGGGTCAGCTGCAGCCGCTGGTGCTGCCGCAGCCTTCGCAGACGAAGCACGATCCGGCCGGACGCATCTTCGTGCCGCAGTTCATGCACAGCGGCGCGTCGGCGGATGTGCCGATGATCGATTCGAGCAACTCGGTCGAGCTGTGCACCGACGGCGGTGCCTCGACCGCGGTCTCGGCCACCGCCTCGTCCGCGAGCTCCGGCACCGACGCCGTCTCGACCGGCGCGGACTGGGCCAGCGACTCGAGATCGGTCTCGTCGTCCTCGTCGATCGGCGCGTACGAGCCGGTGTCGAGGGCGCGGGAACGTTCGGCCGCCGTGTAGATGCCGAGTGCCGAGCGCGTGTCGAAGTCCAGGTAGTCGAGTGCCAGCCGCCGGAAGATGTAGTCGAGCACCGACTGCGCCATGCGGATGTCCGGGTCGTCGGTCAAGCCGGCCGGCTCGAAGCGCATGTTCGTGAACTTCTGCACGTAGGTCTCGAGCGGCACGCCGTACTGCAGTGCGATCGAGATCGCGATCGAGAACGCGTCCATCACGCCGGCGAGCGTGGAGCCCTGCTTGCCGAGCTTGAGGAACACCTCGCCGAGGCCGTCGTCCGGGTACGACCCGGCCGTCATGTACCCC
This sequence comes from Jatrophihabitantaceae bacterium, assembly GCA_035309605.1. Lineage (GTDB taxonomy): Bacteria > Actinomycetota > Actinomycetes > Mycobacteriales > Jatrophihabitantaceae > DATGFB01. The sequence continues at coordinate 4,235 of DATGFB010000311.1, read as the reverse complement.
TCAGCGCCGCCGACGGCGAACGAGGTGGTCTTCGACGGACGAGACTTGGGCAGCCGGGTGCGGGTGGGCCGGTAGACGACCTTCTCCTCGGGCTCGGCCGCGACCGACGCCTTGGCCTGCTTGCCCGCCGACAACGGCTGGCCGACCTTGCAGTTGTCGCGGTAGACGGCGAGCGCCTTCAGGCCGAGCTTCCAGCCCTGGTAGTACACGTCCTCGATGTCCTCGACGGTCGCCGACTCCGGCAGGTTGACCGTCTTGGAGATCGCACCCGACAGGAACGGCTGTGCCGCCGCCATCATCCGCACGTGCCCCATCGCCTTGATCGCCCGCGCGCCCATCGCGCAGTCGAACACCTCGTAGTGCTCGGCGCGCAGGCCCGGTGCGTCGATGACGTGCCCGTGCTCGGCGATGTACTCGACGATCGCCTCGACCTGCTCCTCCTGGTAACCCAGCACTCGGAGGGCACGCGGCACGGTCTGGTTGACGATCTGCATCGACCCGCCGCCGACCAGCTTCTTGAACTTCACCAGCGCGAGGTCGGGCTCGATGCCGGTCGTGTCGCAGTCCATCATCAGGCCGATCGTGCCGGTGGGCGCCAGCACGGACGCCTGCGCGTTGCGCCAGCCGTTCGTCTCGCCGATCTTGTTGCCGCGCGCCCACTCGTCGGTGGCCGCCGCGAAGATCGCCCGATCGATGTCGTCCATGCGCCGCGCCGCGTCGTTCGCCGCCGCGTGCTTGCGCATGACGCGAGCGTGCGCGGCCGCATTGCGCGCGTAGCCCGCGTACGGCCCGACGATGCCGGCCAGCTCGGCCGAGCGACGGTACGACGTTCCCGTCATCAAGGACGTGATCGCACCGGCGAGCGCCCGCCCGCCCTCGGAGTCGTACGCGTGACCCGACGCCATCAAGAGCGCGCCGAGGTTGGCGTAGCCGATGCCGAGCTGGCGGTAGTCGCGGGTATTCACCGCGATGGACTCGGTCGGGAAGTCGGCGAAGCAGATCGAGATGTCCATCGCCGTGATGATCAACTCGACGGACTTGACGAACTGCTCGACCGCGAACGTGTTGTCGTCGTTGAGGAACTTCATCAGGTTCAGCGACGCGAGGTTGCACGACGTGTTGTCGAGGCTCATGTACTCCGAGCACGGGTTGGACGCGGTGATGCGGCCGGACTCGGGGTTGGTGTGCCAGTCGTTGATCGTGTCGTCGTACTGGATGCCCGGGTCGGCGCACTCCCAGGCCGCCTGCGCGATGCGGCGGAACAGGTCCTTCGCCCCGACCGTCTCCAGCACCTCGCCGGTTGCGCGGGCCCGCAGCCCGAACTCGCCGTCCTCCTCGACGGCGCGCATGAACTCGTCGGACACCCGCACCGAGTTGTTCGCGTTCTGGTACTGGACGGACGTGATGTCGGTACCGCCGAGGTCCATGTCGAATCCGGCGTCACGCAGCACGCGGATCTTGTCCTCTTCGCGCGCCTTGGTGTCGATGAACTCGACGATGTCGGGGTGATCGACGTCGAGCACGACCATCTTGGCCGCGCGCCGCGTCGCACCGCCCGACTTGATCGTGCCCGCCGACGCGTCGGCCCCGCGCATGAAGCTCACCGGGCCCGACGCGGTGCCGCCGGACGAGAGCAGTTCCTTGGACGAGCGGATGCGCGACAGGTTCAGGCCGGCGCCCGAACCGCCCTTGAAGATCAGCCCTTCCTCGCGGTACCAGTTCAGGATCGAGTCCATCGTGTCGTCGACGGACAGGATGAAGCACGCGCTCACCTGCTGCGGCGACGTGGTACCGACGTTGAACCACACCGGCGAGTTGAAGCTGAACACCTGGTGCAGCAGCATCCACGTCAGCTCGTGCTCGAAAACGTCGGCGTCGGCCGCGGACGCGAAGTAGCCGGACTGCTCACCCGCGGTGCGGTACGTGCGCACGACACGGTCGATCAGCTGCCGTAGCGACCACTCGCGCACATCGCTGCCCACCGCACCGCGGAAGTACTTCGTGGTGACGATGTTCGCGGCGTTGACCGACCAGAAGTCCGGGAACTCGACGCCGCGTTGCTCGAAGTTGACCGAACCGTCGCGCCAGTTCGTCATGACGATGTCGCGACGCTCCCAGGTCACCTCGTCGTACGGGTGCACATCAGCCGTCGTGTAGACGCGCTCGACCGTGAGGCCGTTGGCCGGATAGACCGGCGCGGCGACGGCCGGGCTCTGGGGCGCCGCGGACTTCGAGCTCTTCTCTGGTGCCTCGGTCATCGGGAATCCTTTCTTAAGTCGGCGATTGCCTTCTCGAAGTCGTCGATGGAGCTGAACGCTTGGTACACGGACGCGAAGCGCAGGTAGGCGACCTCGTCGAGCTCGCGAAGCGGGCCGAGGATCGCCAGACCGACCTCGTCGCTGGGCACCTCGGCCGCGCCGGTGGCGCGAATCGCGTCTTCGACCGTTTGGGCCAGCTGCGCCAGTGCGTCTTCGTCGACCGGGCGGCCCTGGCAGGCCCGGCGCACGCCGTTGACGACCTTGCTGCGGCTGAACGGCTCGGTCACGCCACTGCGCTTGATGACCGCGAGGGTGGCCTCTTCGACCGTCGTGAACCTGCGGCCGCAGTCCTGGCACGCGCGGCGGCGCCGGATCACCTGGCCGTCGTCCTGCTCGCGGGAGTCGACGACGCGCGAATCCGGATGCCGGCAATACGGACATTTCATCTGCCAGCTCCCTCCCGCTCGAGACCCGACCTGTGGACGGGCCTGTCGACAACATGGGGACGGTATGTGGACAGGGATACCCGTCCTGTGGACCGCTGAACCCAATTTGTGGACGAACAACACCAGTGTAACTACTACATGTAGGGGTGGACAGTAGAGCGATGTGATCTGTTACGCAAGAGCAACGATGGGCGTGTCGCGCCCACAATCCGGGTCGAGCTGAACCTGAGATCGACAGTTCCCGACTGTGCCGGCTCATCGACGTCAGGACGTGCGCAGGACCTGACCGGCAGCGAGGCCGACACCGTCGAGGTGATTGATCCGCTGCAGCCGGACGACCTCGTCGCGTGGGTCGCGGCTCGGCGCCACGCGGCCGGCGATCGACCACAACGTGTCACCGGACTGCACGGTCACCGTCGCCGGGACGCGCGAGGCATGCGTGGCGGTGCCCGGCGCGGACGACCAGGCGAGCCAGACCAGCCCGATCGCCGCCACCGCGACGGCAATGCCCGACGCCACGACGCCACGACGGGTCAACCGCAGCGGGGGCGCCACGCTGTCGGGGTCCGGGCGATAGAGCTCGACCACGTCGGCCAGCGGTCGCCGATCGTGCTCGCGAGCACGCTCGGGGATGAAGACGACCGGCGCGAATTCAGTAGCTGCCGACATGGTTGACTCCTTAGCCGCTTCGAACACGCATTCGATAGAACGCTTATTCGAATGTGTACCAGCGGCCCCCGACAAAAACCATGGCCGGCCCGGCGTGTCGTTCGAACACGTGTTTGAACTCCGGGCCGCGGCGGGCTACCGTTCCGGACGTTGCAGCCCAGACGTTCCAAGCCCGACGTTTCGCCGCTACGCCAGCCGTCCGCGACTGCCCGGAGGTCTCGATGTCACCCAGTTCGCCTGACCGCACCCGCGGCGCGCAGCGCCCAGCGGCACCGGCCAAGGCCAAGCCCGGCCGGCCCAAGGTCACCGAACTCCCCGACCCGGCCACGGGGCTGACGCGACGGCAGCAGGCCATCCTGGACGTCATCCGCGACTCGGTCGAGCGCCGCGGCTACCCGCCGAGCATCCGCGAGATCTGTGAGTCGGCCGGACTGGCCTCCACCTCCAGCGTCGCCCACCAGCTGGCGATGCTCGAGCGCAAGGGCTATCTGCGCCGCGACCCGAACCGCCCGCGCGCCGTCGACGTGCGCGGCGGCGGCGAGACGCCGGCCAAGCCGAAGGCGGCGCGTCGTGCGGTCGCGGTAGCCGACGAGGCGCCGCGCGGCGACGCGCCGGTGTTCGTGCCGGTCGTGGGCCGCATCGCGGCAGGCGGCCCGATTCTCGCCGAGCAGATGATCGAGGACGTCTTCCCGTTGCCCAAGACGCTCGTCGGTGAGGGCACGCTCTTCCTGCTCAAGGTCGTCGGCGACTCGATGATCGACGCGGCGATCTCCGACGGCGACTGGGTCGTGGTTCGGCAGCAGCCGACGGCCGACAACGGCACGATCGTGGCCGCGATGATCGACGGTGAAGCGACGGTCAA
>DATGFB010000310.1:0-3556 GCA_035309605.1 Jatrophihabitantaceae bacterium | reverse complement strand
GAACATGCCGATCGAGCGCTCCGGCGCATCCGGCGACTCGCCCGGATGCACGGTGACGGCCTGGATGTCGGACGCGCGCTGCTCCGGCGCCGAGTCGTCCGGCACCGGCCGCTCCGTGGGACCAGGTCCGCTCATCGGCTCGCGTACTTGATGCTCGACGGGACGAGTTCGACCTTCTGATCGGCAAGGCGGGCGGCGCGCTTCGGGCCGAGCGGCTCGTTCATGATCTTGTGGTGCAGCTTGAGCACCGCGTCGATCAGCATCTCCGGACGCGGCGGGCAGCCGGGCAGGTACATGTCGACGGGTACGACGTGGTCGACGCCCTGCACGATCGCGTAGTTGTTGAACATGCCGCCGCTGCTGGCGCACACGCCCATCGCCAGCACCCACCGCGGCTCGGGCATCTGGTCGTAGATCTGGCGCAGGACGGGAGCCATCTTCTGGCTCACCCGTCCGGCCACGATCATCAGGTCGGCCTGCCGCGGCGACGCGCGGAACACCTCCATGCCGAAGCGCGCCGAGTCGAACCGCGGCGCGCCGAACGTCATCATCTCGATCGCGCAACACGCGAGGCCGAACGTCGCCGGCCACAACGACGACTTGCGCGTCCAGTTGACAAGCTTCTCGACGCTCGCCAGAAGGACGCCGTCCGGCAACTTCTCCTCTAGGCCCACGGCGTTACTCCCAGTCCAATCCACCGCGCCGCCACACGTAGGCGTAGGCGACGAACACGGTGACGATGAACAGGATGATCTCGACCAGTCCGAACAACCCGAGCTTCTTGTTCGCGACGGCGTACGGATACAAGAAGATGATTTCGATGTCGAAGACGATGAACAGCATCGCCGTCAGGAAGTACTTGATCGGGAACCGATTCGGCCCGAGTGGCTGCGGCGTCGGCTCGATACCGCATTCGTAGAAGTCGAGTTTGGCCTTGTTGTAGCGGCGCGGGCCGACGAACGGGGCGATGACCACCGAGAACGTCGCGAACGCGAACGCGAGTGCGAACAGGAGCACGATCGGCATGTACGGCGCCAGCATCCGGACGGGCTCCCTTCTGTGACGTGACTGCGCGGCGAATCGAGGCTAGACGGTGACTGAGAGTCACCTGACGGGCGGGGTGAGCTTGGTCAGCACGGCGATCAGGCGGTCGGACAGATCTGCCTCGGGCGTCCCGTAGGGGTCGCTGAGGTTGGCGAGCAACTTGAGTACGAAACGCATCAACGCCGGGTGCGGCAAGCCGTGCCGCGTGCACGCCTGCATCACCTTCGGGTTGCCGATGAGCCGGACGAACGCCGCGCCGAGGCGGTAGTACGCGCCCCACTCGTCGCGCATCCGCGCCGGGTAAGCCTGCAGGGCACGCTCGCGCGCAGGTCCGTCCGGGCGGGCCAGCGCCTGCACGACGGCCTCGGCGGCGAACTTGCCGGACTCCATCGCGTACGGGATGCCCTCGCCGTTGAACGGGTTGACCGAACCGCCCGCGTCGCCGACGAGCAGCAGCCCACGCGTGTAGTGCGGTGTGCGGTTGAACCCCATCGGCAGCGCGGCGCCACGCGTCGGGCCGGTGGCGTTCGCCTCCCGCAGACCCCACTCCTCCGGCGTGTTGTCGAGCCAGGCGGTGAGCATCGCGCGGTAGTCGGTCTTCTGGAATCCGGCGCTGGAGTTGAGCACGCCGAGCCCGGCGTTCACCGTCCCGTCCCCCATGCCGAAGATCCAGCCGTAGCCGGGCAGCAGGTTGGAGTGGTCGACCGGGCCGTCCCAGAGTTCGAGCCACGACTCGAGGTAGTCGTCGTGCGTCTTGGGGCTCGTGTAGTAGCGGCGCACCGCGACACCCAGCGGACGCTTGTCGTTGCGGTGCACGCCGAGGTGCTGCCCGAGCTTGCCGCTGACGCCCTCGCAGGTGAGCACGAGTTGCGCGCGGTACTCGACCGGACGCTTCTCGGCGGTGCGGCCCTGCACGCCGACGACCCGGCCGGCTGTGTCGAGCACGGGTTCGGTGATCGAGGTGTTCTCGTGCATGATCGCGCCGGCCTTGACCGCCTGGTTGGCGAGCAGCGCGTCGAGGTCGGCGCGGGGGCGCACGAGTCCGTAGGACGGGAAGCTCGTCAGCTCGGGCCAGTCGAGCAGCAGCCGCTGGCCGCCGCCGATCACCCGCAGGCCGCGATTGTGCAGCCAGCCGGCCTCTTCGCTGACGTCGATGCCCATGTCGACGAGGGCGCGGGTGCCGCGGGGGGTGAGGCCGTCGCCGCACACCTTCTCGCGCGGGAACGACGTCTTTTCCAGGAGGAGGACGTCCAGCCCGGCGCCGGCGAGCCAGTAGGCGGCGCTGCTGCCCGAGGGCCCGGCGCCGACGACGATCACGTCGGCATCGGTGCGCGCGGCAGTCATCGGGCTCCCCTGGGGATGCGCGGGGCGGGTCTGTCGGATCGCTTGTGAACGTCTTCACGAGCGTTCACCTGTGAGTCTAGGCGCTGCGCGAGCCCCTCAGAACGGCGGGTTTCGAACTACTTGACGGCGAGCAGGTCGATGACGAAGACGAGCGTCTGGCCGCTGAGCCGGTGCCCACCGCCGGCCGGGCCGTAGGCCTTCTCCGGCGGGATCGTCAGCTGCCGGCGGCCGCCCACGCGCATGCCCGGGATGCCCTCCTGCCAGCCCTGGATCAGCCCGCGCAGCGGGAACTCGATCGACTCGCCGCGATTCCACGACGCGTCGAACTCCTCACCGGAGTGGAACTCGACGCCGACGTAGTGCACCTCGACGGTGTCGCCCGGCTTCGCTTCGGCGCCCTCGCCGACGACGATGTCTTCGATCTTCAGGTCGGACGGAGCTTCGCCGCCCGGGAACTCGATAACAGGCTTCGTCATGTGTCCATCCAACACGACCTGCGAACATGGGCCGCATGCCGATCGACGCCGTCGTGATCTCGGCCGGTGCTCTGACGTCGATCGACTCGGCCACGCTGTACCGCATTCTCGCGCTGCGCGTCGACGTGTTCGTCGTCGAACAGCACTGTGCCTACCCCGAACTGGACGGTCGCGATCTCGACCCCGCCACGCGCCTCGTGTGGGCCGCGCGCGGCGACGCGGTGCTGGCGACGTTGCGGCTGCTCTTCGAGCCGGACGGGACGGCGCGAATCGGGCGCGTCGCCACCGCCGCGGACGCACGCGGCAGCGGCCTTGCAGGCGCGCTCATCGATCGCGCCCTCGAACTGGCCGGCCCGGCAACCGTCGAACTGCACGCGCAGTCGTATCTCGTCGACTGGTACGGCCGGTTCGGCTTCGAGGTGTGCGGCGCCGAGTTCCTCGACGACGGCATCCCGCACACCCCGATGCGCCGCGAGCCACCGCGTTGACCGGTCGCCCCGTTGACTGGTCACTTCTGCGCCGACTGGTCACTTATAGGTGACCAGTCATGGGCGCAACTGACCAGTCGACGTGGGGGACGCGCGGTGACCCATAGAGTCCGACGGTGACTTCGGAACAACCCACCCCGTGGCCGGACGAAGTGCTCGCGGCAGCGTCCGGTACCGCGGCGCCCGAGCCGCCCCGCGGCGGCG
>DATGFB010000309.1:0-5039 GCA_035309605.1 Jatrophihabitantaceae bacterium | reverse complement strand
GGAGGAGATCCTCGCGCGCGGCGACGCGGACATGGTGTCGATGGCGCGCCCGTTCTTGGCCGATGCGGAGTGGGTGGCGAAGGCCGCCGGCAACCGCGCAGACGAGATCAACACCTGCATCGGCTGCAACCAGGCGTGCCTGGATCACACATTCCAGCGCAAGGTCGCATCGTGCCTGGTGAACCCGCGCGCGGCGCACGAGACGCAACTCGTCCTGCGGCCGGCGCGTCGTGCGAAGCGCGTGGCGGTTGTCGGTGCAGGGCCGGCCGGGCTGGCCGTAGCGACCACAGCGGCGAGCCTCGGTCACTCCGTCGATTTGTTCGAGGCCGACGGCGAGATCGGCGGCCAGTTCAATCTCGCGCGACGCATCCCGGGTAAGGAGGAGTTCGCCGAGACGATCCGGTACTACGTGCGCCAGCTCGAGCTCACCGGCGTCAAGGTGCACCTCAACGAGCACGCGACGGCGGCGCAACTCGCCGACGCAGGCTACGACGACGTCGTGCTCGCGACCGGTGTCACGCCGCGCACTCCCGACATCGTCGGCCTCGATCGGGCGAACGTGCACAGCTACGCCGACGTCATCACCGGACGTGCGCAGACCGGCCCGCGCGTCGCTGTGATCGGAGCGGGTGGCATCGGCTTCGACGTCAGCGAGTTCCTCACACATAACGGGCCGCACGGTGTCGCACAAGGCCGCGAGGAGTGGTTGCGCGAGTGGGGCGTCGACGACCCGGCGGTTTCGCGCGGCGGGCTCGCGCGTCCGGAGCGTCTCGATCCGCCGCGGCAGGTGTTCCTTCTGCAACGCAAGTCGTCGCGCGTCGGCGCCGGGCTTGGCAAGACGTCCGGTTGGGTGCATCGCGCGACGCTCAAGGCGCGCGGCGTCAAGATGATCGTCGGTGTCACGTACGAGCGCATCGACGACACGGGGCTGCACATCACCGTCGGCAAAGAACGCGTACCGCGGGTGCTCGAGGTCGACGACGTGGTCGTGTGCGCGGGCCAGGAATCGCGCCGCGACCTGCACACCGAACTTGCCGGGCGTGGCGTCACCGTGCATCTCGTGGGCGGTGCGGATGTCGCCGCCGAACTCGACGCCAAGCGCGCGATCGATCAAGGCACCCGCCTCGCTGCGGCGCTCTGAGCTGGTAATCGAACGAGCGTTCGGGTAGCGTCAGCCGCGTGACGCTCGCTTTTCAGGCTTCACTGCTCGACATCGGCGACGACGTCCGGCCCGGGCTGTTGGGCGCGTCGGTGCGCCGGGTCGAGCTCTCCGACGGCGCGTGGCTCGACGTGCGCCCTCAGTGGATCAGCGGCGCCGACAGCCTGTTCGAGCGGCTCGAGCGCTGCGTTCCGTGGCACGCCGAGCGTCGCCAGATGTACGACCGCGTCGTCGACGTGCCACGACTGCTCTGCTTCTACGACGAGGGCGAGGCGCTACCCGACCCGGTGCTCGTCGACGCGAAGGCAGCACTCGACGCGCATTACGCAGCCGAGCTGGGCGAGCCGTTCGTCACCGCTGGGCTGTGCCTTTACCGCGACGGTCGCGACAGCGTGGCGTGGCACGGCGACACGATCGGGCGCGCGAGCACCGAAGACACCATGGTGGCGATCGTGTCCGTCGGCGCGCCGCGCGCAATGCTGCTGCGCCCAAAGCGCGGCGGCGCAACGCGCCGCTACGAACTGGGCCACGGCGATCTCGTGGTGATGGGCGGCAGCTGCCAGCGCACGTGGGAGCACGCAGTGCCGAAGACTGCGCGGCCGGTCGGCCCGCGCATCAGCATTCAGTACCGCACGCGAGGCGTGCGGTAGACGGGCTCGGTCGCACGCGAGGCGTGCGGCAGGTCGTCAGCTGTCCGATGCGCCGGTGTGTGCCGCGTAGACGCGCTGCAGCGTCTCCTTCAGATGCGGCCGCTGCTCGACGATCTCGCGCAGGTCGTCGTTCTCGACGCGCAGTGCCGTCACCCGATCGCTCGACGTCACTGTGGCGCCGCGCTGTCCGCCGGCGAGAAATGCCATCTCGCCGATGATGTCTCCCGGACCGAGTTGCGCGATCTCCTGGCGCTGCATGTACACGCGCGCTGAGCCGGTCAGCAACACGTAGCACGCGTCGGCCGGCTCGCCTTGGGTCACGAACGGCCAGCCCGCGGGCAATTGCGTGGTGCCGCCGGCTTGGACGAGGGTGACCAGGTCGTCCCTGTCGCAACCCGCGAACGTGGCGAATGTGCTCAGTTGATCGACGAGTTCGCGCTTGTCCCTGTCCATGCGGCGTACCCCTCGCGCTCGACGCTGGCGTCCGCGGGCCAGAGTAGTGAGACCGCACGCGTCCGCAAGCTGAGCGGTGCTGAGGTACCGTCCGACGAAGCCCGAGATAGGGCCGGGACGTCCGAACGGAGGGCGCGCGTGAGCGATCCGGGACCGCCCGACGAGCCCGGCTACCCCGCGCACCAGTACCCGCCGGCACCGCCGCCGGGCTACCCCGCCGCAGCTCAGGGATATCCGGCCGCACCGCGGCCGGGCTACCAGCCTCAGGGTTACCAGCCTCAGGGCTACCCGCCTGAGGGTTACCCGCCACCCGGCTACCCGCCGCCCGGTTACCCCGCGCCCGGGTTTCCGCCGCCGCGCCGTCGCCGGCGCTGGCCGTGGATCCTGGCCGGCATGGCCGTGGTCCTCGTCGTGGTGGGCGTGCTCGCCTCGGTGTTCGCCGGCCGCACCGCCTCCCACGATCCGCGTACTGCCGCACAGCGTTTCTGGACCGCCGTCAGCCAGCACGACGTCAGCAAGGCGCAGAAATACGTGTGCCCGGGCAAGAACTTCAAGAACGAGCCGTTGGTCAACGCGATCGACGGCTACGACCTCGGCACCGAGAGCGGCTCGGGCAACACGCGACACTTCGTCGTCACCGTGCACGTCTCGGTGAGCGGAGTCACCGACGATCGGCTCGTCGACACCGTCGTGCAGAAGAAGACGGGAGGGTGGTTCGTCTGCGACATCGTGACGAAGGGGTGACGCACCGACGCACCGGCTTCGTCGGCACGTGACTCACTGGACGGGGAGCGGTACCTGCCAGGTGACGACCGTGCCGCCGGACGGCGACGTGGTGATCGTGGTCGTTCCGTCGAACTTGCTCGCGCGGGCTCGTATGTTGCGGGTGCCGTCTCCGGCGCGGGCGTCCGGCGCCAGCCCGGTGCCGTCGTCGCTCACTTCGAGGCGGATCGCTTTGCTGTCGTAGGCGACGCTGACCCGTGCGGTCGTTGCGCGCGCATGCCGCGCGATGTTGCTCAGTGCTTCGCGCAGCACGGCGAGTACCTCGGCCGCGATCGGTTCGGGTACTGCGGAGTCCAGCGGACCGCGCAGGTCCAGATGGGGCATGAAGCCGAGCGAGCGCCGGCTGTCGGTCACCAGATCGACAATGCCGGCGCGCAGGCCCTCGTCCTCGTGGTCGGCGCTGATCGCGAAGATGACCGAGCGCAGCTCACGGATGATGCGGTCGGTCTCCTCGATCATCGGTTCGAGCTCACCGGTCGGGTTCGCGTTGTTCAACGCATCGAGAGACAGGCCGAGACCGAAGACGCGCTGGATCGTGCGATCGTGCAGATCGGCGGCGAGCCGGTCGCGCTCCTCGCGCACCCCGAGCCGTTGCTGTGCCGCAGCCGCGTCGATCGTGGTGCGCACGATGTTGTCGCGCATCCGGTCCACGGCGTCGGCGACAACCTTGAACTCGCGCGGCCCGCGCGCGTCGATGGGCCCGCGGTAGTCGCCGCGCGCGATCGTCTGGATCTGGCGCAGGAAGCGGCCGAGCGGCTTGGCGAACAGGTAGCGCAATCCGGCGAGCGCGAGCACTGCGACGAGAAAGGCGCCGATCAGCGTCGCGTTGATCGCGGTACCGGCATCGGCCTGTGCGATGCTGACGTTCGCGAGTGCGGCCGAGATCTGCGACTCCGTTCGGCTGGTGAGCGCATCGAAGCGCGTGCGGAGCGCGTCGAACAGCAGCTTGCCCTTGTCGACCAGCGCCACGAACTGTGCGTTCATCACTGCCGATTGACGACGTACTGCGATCTGGGGATCGGCTGCATCGGCGCGCCACGTATTGCCGGCGGCGACGATCGCGTCGAGCCGCGTGTTCGACGTCGGGTCGGATGCGAATAGCCCCCGCAACTGCTGCTCCAGCTGCCTCGCGTCGCGGTCGCCCTGCACATAGGGGACGAGGAAACTTGCGTCGCCGGTCAGCAGGAACCCGCGCTGCCCCGTCTCCTGATTGACGTACGCCGTGAGCAGGTCGGCTTCGGCCGTGCGCGCAGGCCGCAGGGTCAGTCGCACGTCGTTCTGGCTGGTCGCGATCGCGTCGTGCTCGACCTTGCCGATGATCGCGCTCGTCAGCGTTGCGGCGGCGAGCAGCAACACGGCAACCGTCGCCCAGAACCGGAAGGTACGGATCCGATTTCGCGGCGAGATCAGACGGGTCGACATGGCGATGATGACGCTAACCCCGGCGGGCCCGCCGCGCGCTTCGAGAGCGCAAACAGCAAGCGGCCCGGCTCATACGTGCTGAGCCGGGCCGCTGCGGATCAGGTCAGCTGTGCTGCCATGTGACCGTGAACGTGTTGTTAGTGGTGAGCGCGGACGTCGACGCCTTCGTCGCGCCGCCCGACGTCACCATCGTCAGCCGGTTGGCCGTGGGCACCGTGCCGAGCGCGGCCCCGTTCACCGTGACGTTGGTGAACGTCACGGTGCGGAAATCGGCCAAGGGCAGTACACCGCGGTTGCTCGACGGGGCTTCGGCGATCGCCTCTGCCGAGGCGTTGGTGGCGCTGCTCGCGGTGCCGGTAGTGGTGTGTGTCCACCCCGCCGTGGTGTCGCTCAGTACGAGCGTGTACTTGCCGCTGCCGTTCGACGTAACCGACGCGCTGAAGTGGTCACCGGGCTGCACCGTGTTCGAGTAGTTGACCGGGTACGCGGGGTAGAACTCGTACCAGGAGTAGTAGACGGGACGGCCGTGCGAGCAATCCGCCTCGCTTCCGGTCTGCTCGACACTGTTGCTG
>DATGFB010000308.1:0-7074 GCA_035309605.1 Jatrophihabitantaceae bacterium | reverse complement strand
AGGCAGATCATCGACGAGGACGCGAGCGTGCCGAGCGCGCGCTGGTAACTCGGTAGCTGGTCATCGTCGACGCCCGCGCGGGCGCATGCGTCGCGTGCGGTGTCGGTGTCACCCAGCGCGGTCAGCACCCGCAGCAGGGTGGGCGTCTTGACGAACGACAGCCGCCGCGTGCCGAAGTGATAGAGCAGTGCGCCGAACCGCTCGGGACGGACGGCGACCTGCGGGTGCAGCGTCCAGCCGGCGTCCATGTCGAACTCGCTGTCGAACGAGCTAGTAGACACCGCACATGCCGTCGATCGAGACCTCTTCGACGAGCACGTCCTCGACCAGCACGTCGGCCGGCTGCGCCGCGCTCTCGTCGTCGATGAGTTGCTGGTCAACTTCTGCCGTCATGACGCACCTCGCCGCTCTCGAACCATTATTGTCAGGGACTGACGAATGTGGGGAACTTTAACGTCAGCCGATGACATAAACAAGGGGTGACATGACCGGCGGCACGCAAGCGCCCCGTCGCGGGCGACCTCGCGGCACGAGCCCGCGCGAGCTCGAGGTCATCGCGCTGCGCCTGTTCTCGACCCAGGGCTTCGACGACACGACCGTCGAGCAGATCGCCGACGCGGCCGGCGTCAGCAGCCGCACGTTCTTCCGCTACTTCGTCTCGAAGGCCGACGTCCTCTGGAACGCGTTCGACTCAGAGGTCGACGCGCTGCGCAGCGCCTTCGACGCGATCGCGCCGCAGACCCCGCTCATGGACGCGATCCGGCAGGCGGTCGTCAGCGTCAACCGCTACACCGCGGCCGACGTCCCCGAGCTGCGCATCCGCATGCAGCTCATCAGCACCGTTCCGGCGTTGCAAGCGAGCGCGGCGCCGCACTACGACGCGTGGGAGCGAGTCGTCATCGAGTACGCGGCCCGGCGGCTCAAGCAGCCGGAACAGGCACTCATCCCGCTGGCCATCGGCCGGGCGACGCTGGCGGTATGCCGTGCGGCGTACGAACTCTGGGTCACCCGGGCCGACGCCGATCTGGTCGTCTACCTGGACGAGGCGATCGCCGCGATGTCGAGTGGCTTCGTCAGCGACTGAGCCGTAACTCCTGCGTTCGTCCTACAGAGCCGAGTGGCCCGCCGGAGCGGTGACAACGCGGGGCGGGCACATCGTCGCTCTCATCGGTCGACTGAGGCGATTACTCCAGTCGGAAACCGATCTTCAGCGTCACCTGGAAGTAAGTGACGTTCTCGGTGACGTAGCCGCGCGTCGAGACGACCTCGAACCAGTCAACATTGCGTATCGTCTCGGAAGCCTTCGCGATGGCCACTCGGATGGCATCCGTCGTGTCGACGGTCGACGAGCCCGTGATCTCGATTGATTTGTAGACGTGACCGGACATGGCGACTCCATCCCGACTGATTGACTGAGGCTCTTACTACACGATGTGGTCCGGGTCAGGCATCCGCGCGTTCGAATTCATCGGCCCGGTCGGGTTCGAACCGACATTGCGATCCGTGTTGACGGCGGGCTTCGCTGACGTCGGCCGCGTCATCGCGGCTCGGTCAGGACGATGCGCCGCCGGCTGTTGTCCATGAAGTTCAGCTCGTCGTCGCGCAGCACCGCGCCACCGTCGCCGGCGTACCAGACACCCCAGCTGCGCAGGGCCGCCGCGTCGGCGAAGCCCATCTCGGTGATGCAGTCCCACGGCGAGTCCTGCTCCGCTGCCGATCGCTCGACAGCGTGGTGCTGGACGTAGCGCACGATGCCGGCCCGCACGCCGGGCGGCGTCACGCGCTCGAACAGCGCGCGATGTTGGTTGTCGTAGTACGCGCGGAACTGCGCGCGACTCAGGTCGGCACGTCGCACGAGCAGCGCGTGGATCGTGATCACGGACGCCCCGCTTCACTCGCCCGAGTGGATCGAACCGGTCAGTGTTTCCTGGTGGTCGTCGCGGATCCAGCGCAGCATCCGGCGCATCGGCTCGATGGCGTCGTGCGGGCCGGCCCAGTTGCCCGAGGTGGCGAAGCCGAGCGAGACGATGCGCTGGCCGCCGCGCAGCGCGCACTCGTCGCGGATCTGCGGCTTGAGCTCGTCCGGGTAGATCCCGATCGTCTGGGTGTGGATCGTCAGCCGCCGCAGCGCGTCGGCGATCGAGTCGACCGGGACGATGTTGGCCACCCGGCAGTCCAACAGCTCCGCGAAGTCGACCGGCTCGTCGTACTGCGAGACCACGACGGCACCCTCGTTCGTCTTGCCGCCGATGACGCGGAAGTCGTCGCTGTAGCGCAGCCCATCGAGCTCCGCCTTCAGGTCCGTGTCGAAGGCCGGATGGGGTGAGCTGAGGTCCTCCGGCAACGACTGGATGGCGTCGAAGACGAGCCCGCCGAACGTCGTTGCCGCGTCGATGCCGGCGTCGTCGGTGCCGCTCTCGAGGTAGACGACGCGCGCGTTGAGGCAGCCGCCCTGATTCATGATGCCGATGTCGTAGGCGGTGCGGCGGGCTGCCTCGGCCATCGTCGCCTCGCTGTCGAGCGCCGCGCGTCCGACGATCGACGCGCTGAGCTTCGGATCGAGTGCGATGAGGTCGAGGCCCGGGCCGAGGTACTCGCGGATGCTGCGCATCGAGTCGAACCCGCCCCAGGCGACGATCTTCTCGAGATGCTTCGGGTCGTACAGCCGCGACTCGAACTCGTGGTCGCCGCCCTTCCAGTAGGCCACGGTCACGTGTTTGGTGATCGGGTGGTCGGGCGCCATCTCGATCATCGTCAGCGCGAGGGCCGTCGAGAAGTACGGGTCGTTGGACGGGATCTTGATGATCGCGTCGCTGCGGCACAACGCGTTCAGCGCCACGGTGCGCACGGCGATGCCCGGGGCGTTGCCGGCGATGACGTGCGCGGTGCGGGCGCCGAAGGCGCGGACGGACACCGTGCGGCCGATCATCTCCTCCTCGACCCAGCCTTCGAGGTAGTCGCGCCCGACGGCGTCCTCGACCATCTCCTCGAGCGCCTCGCGGCGCATCATCGAGGGCAGCGCGCGGAACATCCGGCGCTGCATGGCGGCGCTGATGTGCGTCGTGCCGAGCGCAGCATCGAGGGCGGCGGCGACGTGCGGGTTGGTGTCCGGATGCAGGCGCGTCCCGAGCTCGACGAGGTAGTCGAGGATGTCGTCCATCGACAAGTCGTAGAGGTCGCGCAACGCGGTGGGGTCGGCGAGCACGACGTCGTCGAAGTGCTTGCGCACGTCCGGGGCGCGGAACTCCATCCGGCCGTGCCGGCCGGCGAAGGTGACCAGGTCATCCTCGATCACCTGGCCACGTGCGATCAGCGGGATCAGCAACGAGTCCATCGCGATTTCTCCTCTACTCGATGGACAGGGTCAGTTCGACGGCCTTCGCGTACGCATCCGGCGACTTGGAGCAGGTGATCTTGTCGTCGTCGCGCAGGTTCGCGTAGCGGCCGATCTCCGGGCCGATGACGGGCGCCGTGCGCCCGCATTCGCAGCCGCCGCGCCAGTCGATCGTCAGCTGGTCACCGCTGATGGTGCCGCCCCAGTAGGTGCGCGGCCACAGGTCGAATGCGGCGAACCGCCCCGTCTGCACTCCTTCGCGCGGCAGCGGTTCGCTCGTGTCGGGGTCGAGCAGGAACTGGATGATCCACGGCGGCGAGTGGAAGTTGCCCGCGGCGCACATGCGCGCCGACCCCGTCAGCTCGGTCATCCCGTACACCGCCTGGTGCTCGTGCGGGACGATCGACTTGCACAGCTCGTACCAGCCGTCGGGATAGATCGTGCCCTTGGTGCCCGACTTCTGACCGGCGAGCACGTAGCTGTCGGCCGAGAACTGGGCGGTGAGGCCGCGCTCTCGCGCACGCTGCGCGAACGGGATGAGCAGCGGGTACTGGCACAGGAAGAAGATGCGCTTGCCGGCCGTGCCGACCAGCACCTCGTCCATGAAGCGGTCGACGTCGTCGTCGACGTCCTGCTGCTGCTCGGAGAGCCTCGCCTGCAGGTCTTTCATCTTCGGTGTGAGCTCGAGCTGGGCGAGTTCACCACGCGCCTCAGCGGCCTTGAGCCGGCCGGACAGCCAGATCAGGTCGGCGTCCCAGTGGCCCTTGCCCAGCGTGTGCAGCCGGTCCTCCTGACCGGCGAAGACGATCTCGCGCAGCAGGCGGAACAGTGTCGGCATGTTGTGGTGGCCGGTTGCGACGGGCCACAACGTGTAGTAATCGACCTCGCCGCTGATCAGGCGCGAGTCGGCCTCGTCCCGGTACCCGCTGTGCTGCATGAAGTGCCAGCCCATCATCGCGCCCTCTTCCGGGCGGCTGCGCGGGAAGAACGACATCTTGCCGGACGTGCCCGAGGACGTGAGCAGCCGCAGCGGCGTCTGCTCGTCGAGCGCGGTCAGCCAGCCCTCGAGCGAATCCACGCCGTTGACGTCGACACCGGACAGGTCGTGCGCGGTCAACCCGGACAGCCAGCGGTTCATCCGCTCGTAGCGGCCGTCCTCGATGTGCGCCGCCGAGTACGACTTGTACGTCGTGTGCGGCAGGCACAGCGGGGTGATGTCGTCGAGGCGGTCGATGCGGTCCACCTCGATGTCGGACGCCAGCCGGTCGACCAGCCTGATCGCCGACCGCATCTGCTCGTACCGCTCTTTGAGCGCCGTCAATTGAGCCGCCTCGACCTCCTCCCTGGGTACCGCGAAGAGCTCCTCGTGGCTCCAGTTGCGAAGCGTGGACGGATCGGCCAAGAGCTGCGCGACGGTCGTGGACATCGGCCCTCCGAGGGGACACAGATGAGGTTGGTCGATGAAAACCAATCCGTGATAGTTTGTCAGGCGAACGACTCGGCGGGCAAGGGAAACGATGACCAAGGTTCTCGTGATCGGGTCAGGAGGAGCCGGCCTCTCGGCCGCCCTCGAAGCCACACGGCACGGTGCGGACGTGATCGTCCTCGAGGCAGGTGACCAGGTGGGCGGCGCGACCGCACGCGCCGGCGGGGTGGTCTACGCGGCCGGCACCGACGTGCAGCGTCAGGCCGGAGTCGACGACGACATCGACGAGCTGGTCGCCTATTACATGACCCTCACGCACCATCAGCTCGAGCCGCGCCTGTTGCGCACGTCCGCCGAAGGCACCCGCGAGGCGATCACCTGGCTCGCCGAGCTGGGCATCACCTGGGACCCGGCGCGCCTCTACGTTGCCGGGCTCGAGACCCGCCCGCGCGGCCACCTGCCGACGGGTGACACCGGTGGGCTGGGACCGGCCGGCGGCGCCATGATCGTCAATGCGCTGCTGACCGCCGTGACGGCGGCAGGCGTGCCCGTCCGTACCAGCACGCGGGCCACCGCGCTGCTTCGCGACGACACCGGCCGGGTAACCGGAGTCGAGACGGCGACCGGTGAGCGCATCGTGGCCGACGCCGTCGTGCTCGCCACCGGCGGCTTCGGCGCCAGCGCCGAGATGATCGCCCGCTACTGGCCCGATGCCGCCCAGCACGCCGACTGGCAGTGGTACCTCGGCCCGGACACCAACGTCGGGGACGGAATCACGATGGCACTGGACGCCGGCGGAGTCGTCGTCGACGTCAACCAGGGCGTACTCATGGAGACACCGAACTTCGGACGGATCAACGAGGGGTTCGGCCCGCCCTGGCTCGTCTTCGTCAACGAGGAGGGCCGCCGCTTCATCAACGAGCTCGACACGTACTGCGTGCTCGGATACTCGATCAACCGCCAGCCCGGAGCCCACTGCTTCGCGGTTTTCGACGAGGCGGCGGTCATCGGTGCCGAGAAGGAGGAGGCAGGCTCGACCGTCGACCCATACGGCCTCGGCATCGACCTGCACTCCAACTGGACCGGCTCGACGCTGCGGGCGCAGATCAGCGCGGGCAAGGTCAAGCGCGGCGCGACACTGGCCGAACTCGCGGCGGCCACCGGCATCGACCCTGTCGCGCTCGAGACCACCGTCGAGCAATGGAACGCCGACGTCGAGCGCGGCCGGGACAGCGCCTTCGAGAAGCCGGCCAAGCAGCTCCTGCCGATCGCGACCGCGCCGTTCTATGCGGCCGAGATCCGCCCGGCCATCGTCGGCATGACGTTCACCGGACTGCGGAGCGACCATGAGTCACGGCTTCTCGACCGCGCGGGGCGCGCGATCCCGGGCCTGTTCGCCGCCGGCGAGATCACCGGTGGCCTGCAGGGCCAGGTCTATGCAGGGGGCGGCACCTCGATCGGCAACGCGGTCGCGTTCGGGCGGATCGCCGGGCGCGTTGCAGCCACGGACGGCGCCGCGTGAGTACAGCTGACGACGGCTTCTCCGTCGCGGGCCGCGTCGTCGTCGTCACCGGCGCTTCGAAGGGCCTGGGCCGCGCCTTCGCGACGGGCCTCGCGCGCGCCGGGGCCCGCGTCGTCGTCTCGAGCCGCAAGCAGGACGGGTGTGAAGCCGTGGCGGCCGAGATCACCGCGGCAGGTGGCGACGCGCTCGCGCTGGCCGCCCACGTAGGCAGCTGGGACGAGCTGCCGACGTTCGTCGACGCCGTTGTCACGCACTACGGGCGCATCGACGGCCTGGTGAACAACGCCGGCATCTCCCCCGCGTTCTGCAGCCTCGTCGACATGACAGAGGCGTACTGGGACAAGGTGATGTCGACGAACCTCAAGGGACCCCTGCGGTTGTCGGCGCTCGTCGCGCCACACCTGCGCGAGGCCGGCGGCGGCTCGATTGTCAACGTCGCCAGCATCGGCGGCTACCGAGGGCACCCACGCAACGCCCACTACTCCGCCAGCAAGGCCGGCCTGATCAACCTCACGCAGTCGATGGCGGCCGAGTGGGCCGACTGGGGCATCCGGGTCAACTCGATCAGCCCCGGCCCGTTCCGCACGACCCTGGTCGAGGGCATGGAGCGCAGCACGCCGGGTGGGATCGACGCGGTGGCGGCCGCCTCGCTCCAGCGTCGGGTCGCCGATCCGGCCGAGGCGGTCGGCCTGGTCCGCTTCCTTCTCTCGGATGCCTCGTCGTTCGTCACCGGTGCCGACCACGAGATCAGCGGCGGACGGGTGAGCTGACACCCGCTCTACTCGGTCAGAG
>DATGFB010000307.1:0-7143 GCA_035309605.1 Jatrophihabitantaceae bacterium | reverse complement strand
TCGAAGCCGGCGAGCGCATGTGAGTCGCCGGGTCGTCGCCGCTCCCGACAAGTTCCGTGGAACGGCAACGGCGGGCGAGGTCGCCGCGGCCGTCGCAGCCGCGGCGCGCGAGGCAGGCTGGCACTGCACCGAGGTGCCCATGTCCGACGGCGGCGAAGGCATGCTGGCCTGCTTCGGCGGCGCCAACCGGAGCACTGTGGTGAGCGGCCCCCTCGGCGCGCCGGTGCGGGCCGGCTGGCGGCTGGACGGCCGACGCGCGGTCGTCGAGATGGCCACTGCGTCGGGGCTGGCGCTCGTGGCCGGCACGAACGATGCGATCGCCGCGTCGACGCGCGGCAGCGGCGAGCTCATCGCGGCCGCGGTCGCGGCCGGAGCACACGAGATCGTGGTCGGCGTGGGCGGCTCGGCGACCACGGACGGCGGTGCCGGCGCGGTCGAGGTGCTCGAGCACTACGCACCGTTCGACGGGCACGCCGGCCCACGGCTTATCGTCGCCGTCGACGTCTCGACCCGGTTCACCGACGCGGCACGGCTGTTCTCGCGACAAAAGGGTGCCGACGACGGTCAACTCGAGGCTCTGACCGAGCGGCTGGTGCGCACGGCCGCGCGGTACCGCGACCGGTTCGGCGTGGACGTCACCGACCTGGACGGCTCCGGTGCGGCCGGCGGGCTGGCCGGCGGCCTGGCCGCCCTCGGGGCCCGGCTGAGGCCGGGCTTCGAGGTCGTCGCGGCGGCCGTTGGGCTGGCCGAGGCGATCCAGGACGCGGACCTGGTCGTCACCGGCGAGGGCCGGCTCGACGCGTCGAGCCTGCTCGGCAAGACCCCCGTCGGGGTGGCCCGGCTCGCCGCCTCGTCCGACGTGCCGGCGGCAGTCCTCGCGGGCGAGGTGGACGGGGTCAGCTCGTCCCAATTGTCCGACCCGCCCCCACTGCTGGCGTCGCTGCGCGGCCGCTTCGGCCGGGAGGCCGCCCTGGGCGACACGCTGGCCTGCGTTCGAATCCTCGTCCGGGAATGGCTGGATGACCTGGGCCCTTGATCTTGATGAGTGGTAGCGGTGCAACATCCAGGCTGTGTCGGCCCGAGATGGAAAGATGTCGCGCATGGTGGCGGTGGCACAGAGCGAGCAGGGCGTGAGCCTGCGCGCCCGGCGCCGCTTCCACGGCCTGCTCCCGCAGCGCCTGACGCGCTGGCGCCGACCGGTGTGGTGGCAGGAGCTCGCGATCATCGGCATCGGCTACTGGCTCTACACGCTGGTACGCAATGCGGTGCCGGAGCAGGAGTCGATCGCGCGCCGCCATGGCGCGAGCGTGCAGCACGTGCAGGACTGGCTGCACTTCAACTTCGAGCTGTCGGTCAACCACTTCGTGGCGCGCAACGAGTGGCTCGCGCAGGTCATGGACTACTACTACGCGACCATGCACTTCGTCGTCACGATCGCGGTGATGCTGTGGTTGTTCGCACGTCGTCCGCACATCTACCGAGGCGCGCGCACGGTGTTGTTCGTGACGACGCTCGCCGGACTGCTGGGCTTCTATCTGTATCCGCTCGCACCGCCGCGACTGCTGCCGCAGTACGGATACGTCGACACGCTGCTCAAGTTCCACACCTGGGGTTCGTTGGCCGACCCGAAGATCGCTGAGCACTCCAACCAGTACGCGGCGATGCCCAGCCTGCACATCGGCTGGGCGTTGTGGTGCGGCATCGCGATATTCCTGTGCGCCCGGCGCACGTGGGTGCGCTGGCTCGGCCTGGCGTATCCGGTTGCCACGCTGATGGTGATCGTCGGCACGGCAAACCACTTCATCCTCGACGCAATCGGCGGTGTTGCGGTGATCCTCATCGGCTTCGCCGCGCAATGGTTGCTCTCCGCCCATGGCGCGTTCATTCCACCGGTCGACGCACCGGACTTCGGTCTGCCCGACCCGCCGTTACCGTCGCTGCACGGGCCGGACCGCGGTCACGCGGGCGCGTAGAAGATCTCTTCGACCACCCGGCGCGCCCGTCGCGCGGCGCGGCGATAGTCGTCGACGAGTTGGCCGGGATCGAACCCCGCCGGATAGCCCATCGCTCGGCCGACTGCCACGAGCAACGCACCCTGGTGCGGCAGCTGGTCCTCGGGTTTGTCGTAGACGAGCATCAGCGCGTTGCGCACGTGCGTCGCGGTCCGCCACGCCGCAGCCAGCGCGTCGACTTGCTGGTGCGTCATCAGCCCTTCCTTCGCCGCCGCGGCGAGTGCATCGAGCGTGCGCGGCGTGCGCAACGAGGCGAACGCGTGTCCGTGCGCGAGCTGCAGGTACTGGATCGTCCACTCGATGTCGGCCAGCCCGCCGCGTCCCAACTTCGTGTGCGTCGTCGGATCCGCGCCGCGCGGCAGCCGTTCTGTGTCGACGCGCGCCTTGAGGCGGCGGATCTCGATGCGGTCGGCCGCACTCAGTCCACCCGCCGGATAGCGCACTGCGTCGATCATCTCGATGAAGCGCGCGCCGAGCTCGGCATCGCCGGCGGCGAAGCGGGCGCGCAGCAACGCTTGTGCCTCCCACGCGGACGACCAGCGCGCGTAGTACCGCTCGTAGGAGCCCAAGGAGCGCACGAGCGGGCCGTTGCGGCCTTCCGGACGAAGGTCGGCATCGATGCCGAGCGGCGGATCGCTCGACGACGGCGATGACAAGAGCGCGCGCAGGGTGCCTGCGACGTCCTGGGCGAGCTGCGCTGCGTCGGGTACGTCGTCGGGTGCGTCGTACACGAACATGACGTCGGCGTCCGAACCGTAGCCGGTTTCTGCGCCACCGAGGCGGCCCATGGCGATCACAGCGAACGCGATAGGTAGCTCGGCTACACCACGCTCGGCTGCCACCGAGCGCAGCGCGATTGTGAGTGCAACCTCGACAGTCGCCTCGGTGACGTCGCTGAGCGCGCCGCACACGTCCTCTACGTCGATGCGGCCGAGCAGGTCGCCGAACGCAATACGCAGCAGTTCCTGGCGGCGTACCCCGCGTACGACGGCAACCGCCGCGCCGGAGTCGTCCTGACGTTGCGCCGACTCGGACATCGCGGTCTCGATGTCCTGGCGCGCGCCGGGGACCAGCTCGTCGTCGGCGGCGAGCAGTTGCAGCGACTCCGGCGCACGTCCGACCATGCGCGCCACATACCTGCTCGTGCCGAGCAGGTAGGCAAGCCGGGTTGCGACCGCCACCTCGTCGCGCAGCAGCCGCAGGTACCACGGTGTCGCGCCGAGTTCGTCCGACACCCGCCGGTACGCGAGCAGCCCGCGGTCCGGGTCCGGCGCGTCGGCGAACTCGGCGAGCAGCACCGGTAACAACGCGCGCTGCAGCGCGGCACGGCGCGTCAATCCGGCGGTCAGCGATTCGATGTGCCGCAGCGCTGCGTCCGGGTCGGCGAAACCGAGCGCGGCGAGTCGCCGCCGCGCCTCGGCCGTCGTGAGCCGCAACCCCTCGGACGGCACGCGGGCCACCGCTTCGAGCAGCGGCCGGTAGAAGAGCTTCTCGTGCAGCCGCCGCACTTCGCGCGCGTGCAGCGCCCACTCCGCGGCGAACACGTCGCGCGCGTCGCCGCGCGCGTCCGGCCGAAAGCCGAGCGACCGCGCGAGCCGTTGCAATTCGCGCGGATCGTCCGGGACCGTGTGCGTGCGCCGCAGCCGGTGCAGCTGCAGGCGATGCTCGGTGGTGCGCAGGAAGCGGTATGCGTCGCCGAGGCTCACCGCGTCGTCGCGGCCGACGTAGCCGCCGTCGCGCAGCGCAGCAAGCGCCGGGAGCGTGCCTGCGACGCGCAACGCGTCGTCGCCGCGGCCGTGCACGAGCTGCAGCAGCTGCACAGCGAACTCGACGTCACGCAGACCACCCGGTCCGAGCTTGATCTCGCGCTCGGCCCGCTCCGGCGGAAGGTGTTCGAGCACGCGCCGCCGCATCGCCTGCACGTCCGCGACGAAGTTCGGCCGCTCGGCGGCGATCCACACCAGCGGCGCCACGGTGTCGATGTACGCGCGTCCGAGCTCGAGGTCGCCGGCAACCGGGCGAGCCTTGAGCAACGCTTGGAACTCCCATGTGCTGGCCCACCGCCGGTAGTACGCCTCGTGGCTGGCCAGCGTGCGCACGAGCGGTCCGTCCTTGCCCTCTGGACGAAGTGCGGCGTCGACCTCCCACGCCACGTCACGGCAGATGCGCATCGTGTCGGACGCGAGGCGCGTCGCGGTCGCGAGCGCGGCATCCACATCTGCGCTGTCGTCGACCGGCTCGGCGACGAAGACGACGTCGACGTCGGATACGTAGTTCAGCTCGCGCCCGCCGGCCTTGCCCATCGCGATGATCGCGAGCCGGCACGGTGTCGCGCTATCCGGCAAGTCACGCGCAGCGACCGAGAACGCGGCCTGCAGCGTGTGACCGGCCAGGTCGGCCAGCGACTCGACGACCGCGTCGAGGTCGAGGTCACCGCTCATGTCGCGTGCCGCAATCGCGACGAGCTCGCGGCGGTACGCCGCGCGCAAGGCCGTCGTCATTTCGACGCGCGGGCCGGACGTGGCTGCACCGAGCCGGGTCGCCACGCCGGTGGCGTCGTACTCACCGACGACGACCGGCCAGTCGCCGGGGCTGGCGATCAGATGATCGGCAAGCGCTCGAGACGCGCCGAGGAGCGGCAGCATGCGCGAGCGCACTGCGCTGCTCGTCTCGAGCGCTGGACGCAACGACGCACCCGCCGGATCGGCGACCATCGCATGCACCGCTGCCAGCGCGGCATCCGGATCGGCCGTGCGGCCCAATGCGGCGACCACCGCGGCCGCACCCTCGTCCGTCGCCTCGTTCGCGGCGGCGTCCCACCAGTGCAGCACGTCTCCGCACAACAGCTGCGCTGCAGTGTCGGCATCATCGAACGACAGCCGCGCGAGCCGCGACGCGATCCGTCGCTGCTGCGCAGTGCCGGTCACGTGGTCGGTCACGTGGTCGGTCACTCCCGGTCCGGTCGCGGACCCGGCATCGGCAGCGTCACCGGCGCACGAGCGGCAGTGACTTCGGCCGCGAGCGCGGCACGGATCGCCGCGGGATCGGTGACCGGCCCGGCCAGCGAGGTAGGCACGGCCCGGGTCGCCTCGACGGCGTTCGGGTCGCGCGCGACGTCGACGAACGCCGCCGCAAAGGGCTGCCACACCTCGACGAGATCGTCGTGCACGGAATCCGAGCGGGCCAGGATGCGCTCGACGTCGTAGTCCTCGAGCGACGCGGCGTCGGCACGCGCCCAGTCGCGCACGATCTGCGGCGTCGTCTCGATGTGGAACTGCACGCCCCACGCGAGCCGGCCGAGCCGGAACGCCTGCACGTCGCACCCGGGCGAACTCGCCAGCTGGATCGCGCCCGGCGGTAGAGCGGTGATCGCGTCGACGTGCCACTGCATGACGTCGGGCGTGATCGGCAAGGGGCCGAACAGGGGATCGTTCGCCGCCGCCCCGCGCTTGGCGATGAGCTGGGCACCGTACTCGGGTCCGAGCGGGTTGCGCTCGACGCGCCCGCCGTTCGCCGCGGCGAGCAGTTGCGCGCCGAGACACACGCCGAGTGTGGGTAGCTGCGCAGCGACGGCGGTGCGCAGCAGCGAACGCACCTCAGCGAGCCACGGATGGTCACGGTCGTCCAGCGCACCCATATCACCGCCGAGCACGATCAGCGCGTCGGCGCCGTCAAGGCTCTGCGGTAACTCCGACGCCAGCCAGGCCCGCCGCACATCGAGCGCCGCACCTGCTTCGAGCAACCAATCGCCCAAGCGCGCCGGCGGATCGCTCTCGTCCGGCTGCACGACGAGGACGACAGGTGCGTTCATACCTCAGAGCGTAGGCAAGTAGCGGCGCAGCTCGAAGGGGCTGACCTCCGCGCGGTACTCGATCCACTCCTCGCGCTTGTTGCGCAGGAAGAAGTCGAAGACGTGCTCGCCGAGTGTCTCGGCGACGAGTTCCGAGTCCTCCATCGCGCGGAGTGCGTCGGCGAGGTTGTGCGGCAGCTCGGCGTAACCGAGGGCGCGCCGCTCCGCATCCGACAGCGACCACACGTCGTCCTCGGCGCCGGCGGGCAGCTCGTAGTTCTCCTCGATGCCCTTCATGCCGGCCGCGAGGAGGACGGCGAACGCGAGGTACGGGTTGCACGCCGAGTCGAGGCTGCGCATCTCCACCCGCGTCGAGTTCGCCTTGCCCGGCTTGTACATCGGCACCCGCACGAGAGCCGAGCGGTTGGCATGTCCCCAACACACGAAGGTCGGTGCTTCGACGAGTTGGCCGCGCGCGGCATAGCCGAACAGCCGCTTGTACGAGTTGACCCATTGATTGGTGACCGCGGTGATCTCTCGGGCGTGCACGAGCAGGCCGGCGATGAACGCGCGCGCGGTCTTGGACAGGTTCAGCTCGTCCGAGGGATCGTGGAACGCGTTGCGGTCGCCCTCGAACAGCGACAGATGCGTGTGCATCCCGCTGCCCGGCTGGTGGCGGAACGGCTTGGGCATGAACGTCGCATGCGCGCCGTGCGCGATCGCAACCTCTTTGATGACGTGCCGGAACGTCATGATGTTGTCCGCCATCGACAGCGCGTCCGCATAGCGCAGGTCGATCTCCTGCTGTCCTGGCGCCACTTCGTGATGGCTGAACTCGACGGAGATGCCGAGCGCCTCGAGCGCACCGACCGCCGCGCGGCGGAAGTCGTGCGCGGTGTCGTGGCTGGTCATGTCGAAGTAGCCGCCCGTGTCGATCGGCTCGGGTTCGGTGCCGTCGGACGGCAGGTTCTTGAGCAGGAAGAACTCGATCTCGGGGTGCGTGTAGAAGGTGAAGCCGCGCTCCGCGGCCTTCGACAGCGTGCGCCGCAGCACGTAGCGCGGGTCGGCCCACGACGCGGAACCGTCGGGCATCTGGATGTCGCAGAACATACGGGCGGAGTCGGGAGCCGCCCCGTCGGCCTCGGGCAGGATCTGGAACGTCGAGGGATCGGGCCGCGCGATCATGTCGCTCTCACTGGCGCGCGCGAATCCTTCGATCGCCGAGCCGTCGAAGCCGATGCCCTCTTCGAACGCGCCGTCGAGTTCGGCGGGCGCCACCGCGACCGACTTCAGCGTGCCCAGTACGTCGGTGAACCAGAGCCGGACGAACCGGATCTGCCG
>DATGFB010000306.1:0-2300 GCA_035309605.1 Jatrophihabitantaceae bacterium | reverse complement strand
CGGCCACGTATGTGCCCGAACCCTGACGACGGACGAGCCGGCCTTCGGCGACGAGTTCGACGAGCGCCTGCCGCACAGTCGTGCGCGACGTGCCGAGTTCGGCAGCGAGATCGCGCTCGGTCGGAACGAGACTTCCTGGCTCGAGCGAGCCGATCGACGCGAGCAGGTGACGCTTGACGGTGTAATACTTCGGCTCGCGCGCTGCCGGGCGAGTCGTGCTGGCCACGTTCACTCCTCGTAAGCGGACGTTCGCGACGTGTCGCCGGCGATTGACAGATGACAAGTGAACCATGCACCATCGGAATGGTCTAGTCCATTTCGTCGTCTGGACAGTGGCAGATCGCCAGTCTCAGACCAGGAGGTTCGCCGAGACATGAGTGCAGCGGGAGCGCTCATGGCTGCAGAGATCGACGAGCAGCCGGGCGTTCTGCAGCGCCTGCTCGACGACGGCGCGCGGGCTATCGCGCGCGTGCGCGCAGCGGTCGACGAGTTCGACCCGGCGTTCGTGTCATTGGCAGCGCGCGGAACGAGCGATCACGCGGCGCTGTACGGCAAGTACCTCGTCGAGGTCCGCAGGCAGTTGCCGGCCGCGCTCGTCTCGCCGTCGACGCTCACGATCTACGGCGCACGTCCTGATCTGCGTCGCACGCTGTTCATCGCCGTGAGCCAATCCGGAACCTCACCCGACCTGCTCGGCAGCGTTCGCGCCGCGCGCGAATGCGGCGCCTTGACGATCGCGGTCACCAACGCGCCGGACAGCGAACTCGCAGGCGCAGCGCATCATTCGATCGACATCGACGCCGGACCGGAACTCGCCGTCGCGGCGACGAAGACGTACACGGCCGAGCTGATGGCGTTGTTCCTCCTGCTCGACGGCGACATCGAGTCGGCACGTCTCGTGCCTGCCGCCGCGGCGAACACTCTCCTACACCGCGACCGCGTGGCCGAGGCTGCAGCGCGCTACCGCTTCGCGCAGCAGCTCGTCACGACGGCGCGTGGTTACTCGTATGCCACCGCACGCGAGGCTGCGCTGAAACTCATGGAGACGTCGTACCTGGCAGCGCTTGCGTTCTCGGGCGCAGATCTGTTGCACGGCCCGCTCGCCGTCGTCGACGCCGATGTCCCGGTCATCGCGATCACGACACCGGGTATCGGCGCGGAATCGCTCGCGCAGGTTCTCGAACGGCTCGTCGGCGCGGGCGCCGACGTGCTCCGCGTCGGTGACGACGCGGGTCTGCCCGTCGACGTCCACGGCGTGCCGGAACACCTCGCCCCGATCGTCGAGATCCTGCCGTTGCAGCAACTCGCGTGGCGGCTCGCCCTCGACCGCGGCGGCGATCCTGACCGTCCTCGCGGCCTGACGAAGGTCACGCAGACGTGGTGAACAATTCGCCGCGCGATCAGAACGGAACCGACGATGGCTGACGTCCGCTACCACACCGCCCACTGCGCCTACCCCGGCACCACCGCGCCCGCGGTCGACGCGCTCGACCTCGACGTCGCCGACGGCGAGTTCATGGTCCTCGTCGGGCCGTCCGGATCGGGCAAGTCGACGGCACTGCGCATGCTGGCCGGGCTGCAGGAGGTGTCATCCGGCGCGATCAGCATCGGCGGGCGCGACGTCACGACGTTTCCGCCGAAAGACCGCGACATCGCCATGGTGTTCCAGAACTACGCGCTGTACCCGCACATGAGCGTCGCCGAGAACATGGGTTTCGCGCTCAAGCTGCGCGGCATGCCCAAGGTCGAGCGTGACCGCCGCGTCCTCGAGTCTGCACGCTTGCTCGATCTCGAGCGCTACCTCGACCGCAAGCCCAAGGCGCTGTCCGGTGGCCAGCGGCAGCGGGTCGCGATGGGACGTGCGATCGTGCGCGAGCCGGCTGTGTTCCTCATGGACGAGCCGCTGTCGAACCTCGACGCGAAGCTGCGCGTCGAGACCCGCGCGAACATCGCTGCGCTGCAGAACCGGTTGGCGACGACCACCATCTACGTCACGCACGACCAGGTCGAGGCGATGACGATGGGGCATCGCGTCGCCGTGCTCAAGGACGGCGTGTTGCAGCAGGTCGACACTCCGCGTCGTCTCTACGACCGGCCGTGCAACACGTTCGTCGCGGGCTTCATCGGATCGCCGGCGATGAACCTGCGCCGCGTGCGCATCGACGACGGTGCTGCGCTGCTCGGCGACGCGCGAGTTCCGCTCACGCGCGACGTCTTCGCCGCGGCGCGAAGCGATGAGATCAGCCTCGGCGTTCGTCCCGAGGCGCTGAGCCTCGGCGCCCCGGACGGCGCGAAGTTCG
>DATGFB010000305.1:0-5002 GCA_035309605.1 Jatrophihabitantaceae bacterium | reverse complement strand
GCGCCGTTGCGCCCGACCAGGCCGATGCGGTCGCCGGGTTGCACGCGCAGGGTGGTCGCCCCGAGCAGGATCCGGGCGCCCGCGCGCAGTTCGAGCTCGGTGGCGGTAATCATCGCTTCGGCCGATTCTACGGGCGGTTGCGGCACCGAAATCCCGTCGCCGCACGTCGGGCCGTTGTGGTCGACTGATCTGCGATGGAAACGGCGGCGGTCGAGCAAGTGACTCGGCGCGGGCTGCGTGCCGAGATCCGTGCCAGCGTGCACGGCCTGCCGCCAGGTTTCTGGTGGCTCTGGCTCGGCACTCTGGTCAATCGCGCCGGGACGTTCATCGAGCCGTTCTTCGTCCTCTATCTGACCGGCCCACGTCACGTCACCGTGACGACCGCCGGCGTGGTCTTGACCGTGTGGGGCGTCGGCTCCGCGGTGTCGCAACCGATCGGCGGCGTGCTCACCGATCGGTTCGGGCGACGCGCGACGCTCGCCGCCAGCCTGTGTGCGACCGCTGCGGCGCTGGTCGCGCTGAGCTTTGCCCGCCAGCTCTGGTTGATCGCCGCGCTGGCGTTCGTGCTCGGCACGGTCGCCGACATGTACCGGCCGGCCTCGTCCGCCGCGGTCGCCGACCTCGTGCCCGAGGCCGACCGACCTCGCGCTTATGCGCTGCAGTTCTGGGCGATCAACCTCGGCTTCTCGGTCGCGGCCGCGTCTGCCGGTGCCCTGCTGCGCGTCGGCTTCAGCCTGCTGTTCGTGCTGGACGCCGCGACGACGCTCGCGTTCGGCCTGCTCGCATTGCGGTTCGTGCCGGAGACGCTGCCGGAGTCGGACGAGCCACCGGCGCGCCTGCTCGACCCGCTGCGGCTGCTGCGGCGCGACCGGTTGCTGCTCGTCGCCACGGTCCTGGTGCTCGTGTATGCGGTGCTGTATCTGCAGGTCAACA
Source organism: Jatrophihabitantaceae bacterium (assembly GCA_035309605.1). Classification (GTDB taxonomy): domain Bacteria; phylum Actinomycetota; class Actinomycetes; order Mycobacteriales; family Jatrophihabitantaceae; genus DATGFB01. The sequence continues at coordinate 4,069 of DATGFB010000305.1, read as the reverse complement.
TCACGCTGCCGTTGGCGATCACACACGCGGGCCTACACGCGTCCACCTACGGCTACGTGATCTCGATCAACGGCATCTTGATCGTGATCGGCCAGCCGATCGCCGTCGTGCTGCTCGCGCACACGCCACGGCGCATCTCGCTGCCGATCGGCCTGGCACTGGTCGGCGGCGGCATCGCGGCTACCGGGTTGTGCACGACGACGTGGCAGTTCGCTCTGACCGTCGCGGTATGGACCGTCGGCGAGATCGCGACGGCCGGCTCGTTCCAGGCACTCATCGCCTCGTTGGCACCGGCGCACATGCGCGGCCGCTATGCGGGAGCGCTCGGCATCGCCTGGGGTGCGTCCGGCCTGGTCGGGCCGTTGCTCGGCGCGTCGACGTTCGCGTTCTCGACCGCGCTGCTGTGGTGGGGCTGCCTCGCCGTCGGCCTTGTCGCGGCCGCGGGTCAGTACTGGCTGCTCGGGCAGATCGACAACCGTCGGCCCGCGCCCGCACTGGTCATATGACGAATCTTGCTCTATCGTTCCCGGTGCCGCGACGTTCGTGGCTGCCAGGGGACGACGGCAGGAGAGCTGTTTCATGTCCCAGGCAGACCACATGCCGACGCGCGGGCGTCGCCTGACCCGGCGTACCAAGATCGTCGCGTTCCTCGTCGGCGCACTCATGGTGGCCACCGGTGCGGCGGCGTCCAACTGGATCGTCGGCCTTTCGGCCGGCTCGTCCGGCGAGGCCCAGTCCGGCACCATCGCGAACCTGACGATCACCACGTCCGTGCCCGGTGCGAACGCGGACGTCCTCTACCCCGGCGGGCCCGGAGACGTCGTCATATCCATCACCAATCCGAACAAGTTCCCCGTGACGGTCACGGGCTTCAACCTCCCCACGAACACGACGTACGCGAACGGCTACACCGACAGCGCGCTCACGACGGCGGCAGCGGCATGCAGCGCGGCGACTCCCAGCACCGTTTCCTGGGCGTTCTCGACTGCGACGAGCGGTAGCGCGCACACGCTCACCAGCCCGCTGGTGGTGGCAGCGACCGGAGCCGCGAACAACCCGCTGGTCGTCACGCTCAGCGACGACGCGGCGATGGGTGGCACGGCCCCGTCGGGCTGCGCCGGCCTGTGGTTCAAGATGCCGTCCTTCACGGGCGTGGTCGCAACCGCCGGCGGGGGCACGGTGACGACGAGTCCGGCCACGTCGGGCTGGACCTCCTGACCGATCGGCGAGTGCTGCGGCTGCTCGTCGCGGCCGCAGCACTGCTCGTGGTCGTCCTCGCGCTGCTGGCCGGTTGTCACGGCCACACCAGCCGGCACCGCGCGCTACTGCCGCGCTCAAACGCACCCGGAGGCGGTGCGGCAGCCGGTGCGCGTATCGCTGACTTGGTCATCACCGGTGCGCCCGCGCCCTCGTCCGCGCAGCGGCTGTATCCGGGAACGCGCGGGGACGTCGCACTGTCGGTGCGCAACCCGAATCCGTTCCCGGTGACGCTGCGTGCGGTGCGGCTACCGGCCGCGACGGTCTATGCCGACGGATTCGCGGATGCGACGCTGCGCGAGCCGAAGCCGGACTGCGCGGCGACGACACCGAGCCGCGTCGCATGGGTTGACAAGGACTCTCCCGCGTCTGCGCATACGTTCTCTCGCACAGTCGTCGTCGGAGCGAAGGCGACGGTGTTGCTCATCGTGCGCGATGCCGTGTCCATGGAAACGACCGCGCCGACGGCGTGCGCCGGCGCATTCTTCAAGATGCCGTCGTTCGCCGGGGTCGACGCGGCTGTCGGGGGTGTGCCGGCCGGCGGGCCGGTGACGGTGACGTGGCGTGGTTGATCAGACGGCGAAGCCGAGGGCCCGCAGCTGTTCGCGGCCCTCGTCGGTGATGCGGTCGAGACCCCACGGCGGCATCCAGACCCAGTTGATACGCACCTCGGACGCGAGCGGCGTAGGACCGCCGGTCAGCGCGGCGCTGGCCTGGTCTTCGATGACGTCGGTGAGCGGGCATGCCGCAGACGTCAGCGTCATGTCGAGCGTCACGATCACACCGCCGTCGCCCTGCTCAGTGTGCGCGTCGTAGACCAGGCCGAGGTCGACGACGTTGACGCCGAGTTCCGGGTCGACCACATCACGCATCGCCTCGTCGATCGCATCGCGCGTCGGCATGGTGTCAGTGCTCGTCATGACTGCTCCCTGTTCCGTTCGCCGCACCGGCCTCGGCCACCGCGGCTTTCATGGCCATCCAGCCGAGCAGCGCGCACTTCACCCGGCCCGGGTACTTCGACACGCCCTCGAAGGCCACCGCATCGTCGAGCGCGTCCTCGTCGGCCTCGCTGAGGTCTGCCTGGCCCTGCGACTGCATGAGCGCGAGGAACTTCTCTTGCAGCGCCAGCGCCTCGTCGACCGGCTTACCCACGACGAGCCCGCTCATGACCGATGCGGAGGCCTGACTGATCGAGCAGCCCTCGCCGGTCCAACCGAGGTCGGCGAGCGTGCCGTCGCTCAGCGTCACCCGCAGCGTGACCTCGTCACCGCAGGTCGGGTTGACGTGATGCACCTCTGCATCGAACCGCTCCTGCAGGCTGCGGTGCTGCGGGTGCTTGTAGTGGTCGAGGATGATCTGCTGGTACATCGACTCGAGCTGTGGCGTCGTCATGGCTAGGAGAACACCTCCTTGACCCGGTGCAGTCCCGCGACCAGCGCGTCGATCTCGTCGGTGGTCGTGTAGATGCCGAACGACGCGCGCGTGGTGGCCGGAATGCCGTAGCGCACGCACACCGGCCGGGCGCAGTGGTGTCCCGCGCGCACCGCGATGCCCTGCTCGTCGAGCACCTGCGCAACATCGTGCGGATGCACACCGGCGAGGGTGAACGCGATCGTCGCGCCGCGGCTCTCGGCCGTCTTCGGCCCGATCACGGTGAGGCCGTCGATGCTCTGCAGACGCTGCAGCGCGTATGCCACCAACTCGTGCTCGTGCGCGGCGATGTTGTCCATACCGATGGCGCTGACGTAGTCGATGGCCGCGGCCAGCCCGACCGCCTCCGCGATCATCGGCGTGCCAGCCTCGAAGCGGTGCGGCGGCGCCGCGAACGTGGTGGCCGTCATGTCGACGGTCTCGATCATCTCGCCGCCGCCGAGGAACGGCGGCAGCTCGTCGAGCAGTTCGTAGTGTCCCCAGAGCACTCCGACGCCGGTGGGGCCGTAGAGCTTGTGCCCGGTGAAGGCCAGGAAGTCGACGCCGAGATCCCGAACGTCGAGCGGCAGATGCGGCGCGGACTGTGACGCATCGAGTACCGAGAGTGCGCCGACCTCGCGCGCCCGGTCAGCGATGCGCTGTACCGGGTTGATCGTGCCGAGCGCGTTGGACTGGTGCACGAACGCGACGATCTTCGTGCGCTCGCCGATGACCTCGTCGATCGCCGACTCGACGATGCGGCCGTCGTCGTCGATGGGCAGCCAGCGGAACGTCGCACCGGTGCGCTGCGCGAGCAGCTGCCACGGGACGAGATTGCTGTGGTGCTCCATCTCGGTGGCGACGATCTCGTCGCCCGGGCCGATGCGGAAGCGTTCCGCGCCCGGGAAGGTGGTGGCGTTCGAGATCGCGTACGCGACGAGGTTCAGCGCCTCGGACGAGTTCTTGGTGAAGACGATCTCCTCGCGGCGGTACGCGTTGACGAACTCCGCGACCGTGTCACGAGCGTTCTCGTAGGCAGTCGTCGCCTCGGAGCCGAGCGTGTGCACTGCACGTGCCACGTTGGCGTTGTGCAGTGCGTAGTGCTCGTTGAGCGCATCGAGCACGGCCTGCGGCTTCTGCGACGTGTTGGCGGAGTCGAGGTACACGAGCGGCACACCGTGCACCTCTCGCGTGAGGATCGGGAAGTCCTTGCGCACCTTCTCCACGTCGACCGCAGACATGATTACGCGCTCGCGGTCTCGTTCACGCCGAATCGGGCGTAGCCCTCGGCCTCGAGCTGGTCGGCAAGCTCCGAACCACCGGACTCGGCAATGCGCCCGTCGAAGAACACGTGCACGAAGTCGGGCTTGATGTAGCGCAGGATCCGCGTGTAGTGCGTGAT
>DATGFB010000304.1:0-2742 GCA_035309605.1 Jatrophihabitantaceae bacterium | reverse complement strand
GCGTGCAGCCGCTCGACGGTGCATTCGTCGGTTTCCGGCTGCTCGAGAACGCGCGTCTGCACGTGTTCCCGAAGTGCGGGCACTGGGCGATGATCGAGCAACGGGACGAGTTCCAGCGGCTCACCACCGACTTCTATCTGCATTCATCCTGACGGCTGCAGTACGCAGAAAGGCTCTTCCCGTGGAGATTCACAGCCTGGGGCTCGTGCGCCTCGGATCGACCGATGTGGACGCCTGGCGTTCGTTCGCGCCGGACGTCCTCGGCATGCAGACCAGCGACGGGCCGGACGGCACGCTGCTGCTGCGCATGGACGAACGTCCGTACCGCATCGCGATCGTGCCCAACAGCGCCGACCGCGTGCTGGCGTCGATGTTCGAGGTGCGCGACCGCAAGGCGTTCGACGTCGCGTACCGCGAGCTCGAGGAGGCGGGCGTTGCCGTCAAGGAGGGCTCGGCCGACGAGGCAGCGGCCCGGCAGGTCGAGTCGTTCCTCTCGTTCGACGACCCGAACGGCAACCCGATCGAGATCTTCTTCAGTCAGGCGGTAGACGGATTGTCCGCGCAGCTGCCGCACGGCGGTGCGTTCGTCACCGGCGCACTCGGCTGCGGGCACGTCGTGCTGCCGAGCGCCGACCTGGATGCCGCGTTCGACTTCTACACGAAGGTGATGGGCTTCCGGCACCGCGACTCGATGGCCATCCCGCTCCCCGATGGCAACCGGCTGCGCCTGCGCTTCATCGGCTGCAACCCGCGGCACCACACCGTCGCGCTGACGGCCAGCCAATCGCCGCAGGGCCTGCGGCACATGATGATCGAGGCCGATTCGATCAAGACCTTCGGGCGGACCTACGCGCGGGCGCGCGAGGCCGGCGTGCTGAAGACCGAACTCGGACAGCACTCCAACGACGAAGTGCTGTCCTTCTATCTGTTCTGCCCGGGCGGCTACGAGATCGAGTACGGCGTGCACGGCCGGCAGGTCGACGACAGTTCGTGGCTCTCGCGCGACCTGACGACGTTGAGTCACTGGGGCTACTGGCCGGCGGCGGCAGCGCAATGACGTCACCCGAGCACCTCAACGGCGGCATCGCGAAACTCGCCGCGGGCGAGACGGTCTTCGCATCTTTCTCGCCGGCCGACCCCGGCAACGCGCAGGCGTTCGCGCCAGGACCTTACGACGTCGTCGTGTTCGAGATGGAGCACAACCCGTTCTCCACGCGCGAACTGCGCGACAGCCTGCAGTACCTGCTCGACCGCCAGCAGATCCTGCAGCGCGGCAACGTGTCTCCCGCGGTCACGCCGATGGTCCGCGTGCCTGCCAACGGCTCGGAGATGAGCCAGTGGCTGGCCAAGCAGGTTCTGGACGCGGGTGTCTACGGTGTCGTGTTCCCGCACGTCAGCACGGTCGACGAAGCACGCAACGCAGTGAGCGCCTGCCGCTACCCGCGTCCTGAATCGGCGCCGAACTACGACCCGCCGGGTGTGCGTGGCGACGGCCCCTTCGGCGCGGCGCGGTATTGGGGCGTCGACGTGGCCGAGTACTACCGACGGGCGGACACGTGGCCGCTCGCGCCGGGCGGCGACATCCTCGCCGTGATCATGTGCGAGGAGGTCAAGGCGATCCGCAACCTGCCTGCGATGCTCGAGCAGGTCCCCGGCATCGGGCTCGTGCTGATCGGCGAGGGTGACTTGTGCCAGGACCTCGGGCACCCGCGCGAGTACGACCACCCGGACGTCGAGGCGGCGATCCGCGACGTCGTCGAGATCTGCAAGGGCGTGGGTGTCCCGGCCGGCATCCCGCACGTCACTGCAGGCAACGTCGTCGCGCGCCTCGAGCAGGGCTTCCGCTGGCTCATGCCCAACCCCGCGCGCACCAACCAAGCAGTCGAGATCGGCCAGAAGTGGCTGGCCGAGAACCGATCCGGAGCATCGGCATGATCATCGACGTCCACGGTCACTTCACCCAGGTACCGGTCGAGCTCGACGCGTACCGGGGCCGCCTGATCGGCCAGCTGTCACGGCCACGCGGCAAGGGCGACGCCGGCATCTCCGACGACGTCCTGCGCGAGCATCTGCAGCCGCATGTGAACCAGAACCGCGAGCGGGGCATCGACAAGATCATCTGGGGTCCGCGTGCCGGCCTGATGGGCCATGAGTTCGGCCCCGAGTGGATCAGCCGCTTCTGGACCGAGACGAACAACGACCTGATCGCCCGCACCGTCGAGATGTATCCCGACATGTTCGTCCCCGCCTTCCAGCTGCCGCAGAGCCCAGGCGTCGAGCCGGCGGCGAGCATCCCCGAACTCGAGCGCTGCGTCGGCATGGGCTTCGTCAGCTGCCAGATCAACCCGGATCCGTCGGGTGGCGTCGCGCCGTTGAGCCCCTCGCTGGGCGACAAGTCCTGGTATCCGCTGTACGAGAAGTTGTGCGAGTACGACGTCGTGGGCCTGATACACGCGGCCGCGACGCTGAACCCGCACCTGCACATGAACGGGTCGCACTACGTCAACACCGACGTAGCCGCGGTCGTCGAGCTGACCACGTCCAAGGTGTTCGACGACTTCCCCGAGCTGAAGCTCGTCGTACCGCACGCGGGCGGGGGGATCCCGTTCCACTGGAACCGGATGCGGGCGATCCATACCGAGTCGAAGCTGCGCCCGTTCGAGGAGATGGTGCGGCACCTCTACTTCGACCTGTCGACCTACGACGCCGAGTCGATCGAACTCACGATCAAGAAGATGGGCG
>DATGFB010000303.1:0-3669 GCA_035309605.1 Jatrophihabitantaceae bacterium | reverse complement strand
GAGGCGGGCAAGCGCGGCGGCGGCTGCGGCGCGGTCGTTCTCGGGCCACGACTGCAGTTTCTCGGTCAGCACCTCGCGCCAGCTCGACTGCAGTCGTCGCAACGTGCGACGGCCCGCGTTCGTGATCCGCAGCACCGCCGCGCGCCCGTCGACCGGGTCGGGCTCGCGAACGATCAGGCCGAGCCGTTCGAGGCGCTGGGCCTGCGGCGTGATCGTGGAGTTGTCGACGCCGAGCATCACCGCGAGCTCGCCGACCCGCATGGGCCCGCAGGAGCTCAGCCGGCTCAGCACACCGGCGTGCCCGCGCGGCAGATCGCAGCGAGCACGGCGCATCGTTTCCTCGTATATGTCACGGCGCGTTGCCCAGGCGATGATGACGGCCAGGGCGCTTTCGATAATGCGCACCGAGTCCTCGGCAGACATCCCAGGACCTCCACTTGATCGCACGTGCGATCTGGCCGAAATATAGCGCCGGTAGTTGTGCATCGCGCCCCACGATTCGGTAAAGACTGCGTTGCTGGCCAGTGGCGAACGTCGTCGAACACTCCCGGCTCCCGGCAATGCTCTACCTCTACGCTCGTTCGGTCTGATATACCGAACGCAGATAATTAGTCCGGTAAGCCAAAGTAAGTACCTGTTCTAGCGCTTGGGACGGTGATGGTCGCCAACGCGGACGACTCGGCGGCGGGGGCCGCGTTGCATACGACCGCGACCGATTCGGTCGGAGCTCTTGCTGAGCTGCGCCGGGTGGCCGCGGTTTCGCAACGCAAAATCACGTCCGAGAACTTTCCGGTCGCGCTGAGAGTGCTGCCGCGTTCGCCGCGCGAGCAACTCGTGCGGGTATATGCGTTCGCGCGATTCGTCGACGACGTCGGCGACACGGCACGCGGAGACCGGCTCGCGCTGCTCGATGCCATCGACGCCGACATCGATGCGCTCCCCACCGGTACGGCGGGCCTCGATCCGGTGCGCGACCTCGCGCCTGTGCTCGCGAATCGCGCCGCGACGCTGCGGCCGTTGCACGACCTCGTCGCGGCCAACCGGCGCGATCAACTCGTCACGTCCTACGAGACGTTCGACGACTTGCTCGACTACTGCAGCCTGTCCGCCGCGCCGGTCGGCCGGCTGGTGCTCGCGATCGCCGGCGTGGACGACCCCACGGCGATCACGCGCTCGGATCAGGTGTGTGCCGCGTTGCAGGTGCTCGAGCACTGCCAGGACGTCCGCGAGGACGCCAATGCCGGCCGGGTATACCTGCCGGCCGTCGACCTGCGGGGTGCGCAGGTCGACCCCGCCGAACTGCGCGCCGACACGACGTCGCCGGCCGTGCGGCGCGTCGTCGCACAGCAGGTGGCGCGTGCCGCGGAGATGCTCGTGGTCGGACGTCCCTTGGTGCGCGGCTTGCACGGCTGGGCGCGTGTCGCGGTCGCCGGGTACGTCGCAGGCGGCCACGCAACGGTGACCGCGCTGACGCGCGCAGACCACGACGTGCTTGCCGCGGCGGTGCGTCCGAGCCGCGTCACGACGGCGCGTCACGCGCTGTTGCTCTGGGCGGCGAGACGATGACGACCAGCAGCGATCTCGACCAGGCGTACGCGGAGTGCGAGCGCATCACTCGCGAGCAGGCACGCAACTTCTTCTGGGGTATCCGACTGCTCCCGCCGTCGAAGCGCACCGCGCTGTGCGCGGTGTACGCGATGGCCCGCCGCATCGACGACATCGGCGACGGTGACCTGCCGGACGGCGACAAGGTTCAGCAACTCGCACAAGCGCGACGGGTAGCCACCGACCCGAACGCGTATCCCGGCGATCCGGTGGCGGTCGCGCTGGCCGACGCGGCGCGGCGGTTGCCGATCCCGCTGGCGGCGTTCGGCGAGCTCGTCGACGGCTGCGAGATGGACGTGCACGGCACGACGTACGGCACGCTCGACGACCTCGTGCAGTACTGCCGTTGCGTCGCGGGGTCGATCGGGCGCCTGTCGCTCGGCGTGTTCGTCCCGCGTGCTGACGCCACGCGTGCTGCCGAACTCGCTGACGCGCTCGGTGTCGCATTGCAGCTGACGAACATCCTGCGCGACATTCGCGAAGACCTCGGCAACGGCCGCGTCTACCTACCCAAGGCGGACCTCGACATGTTCGGGTGCACCCTCGCCGAACTGCCGGACGGAACGCTCGACCCGCAGGACGGCGCGCTCGCCGAGCTGGTCCGGTTCGAGGCCGCGCGCGCCTGGGGCTGGTACGACCGCGGCCTGCAGCTGCTGCCGCTGCTCGACAAGCGCAGTGCGGCTTGCTGCGCCGCGATGGCGGGCATTTACCGCGAGTTGCTGCAGCGCATCGCGGCCGATCCGTCCGCCATCATGCGTGGACGCATGTCGCTGCCGCCGCGCGACAAGCTGCGTGTCGCCGGCGGGGCATTGCTGAGGGCGCTGGCATGAGCGAGACGTCGACGGTCGTCGTGGGCGGCGGGCTGGCCGGCATCGCGGCCGCGCTGCGCCTGTCCGATGCGGGGCACCGCGTGGTGCTGCTCGAGAAGCGGCCGCGGCTCGGTGGCGCCGCGTTCTCGTTCATGCGCGGTGACCTGTCGATCGACAACGGCCAGCACGTGTTCCTGCGCTGCTGCACCGCGTACCAGTGGTTCCTCGCGCGCGTCGGTGCCCGTGACAAGGTCGTGCTGCAGTCGCGGCTCGACATCCCGGTGCTGTCGCCGGACGGACGCAGCGCGCGACTGCGGCGCACGTCACGAGTGCCGGCCCCCGCGCATCTCGGTGCCGCGCTCGCGAGTTACGGCGTGCTCGGTGCCGGTGATCGCGTGCGGGCAGCGCGTGGCGCGCTGGCGCTGCGCCGGCTCGATCCGGCGGACCCGACGCTGGACATGCGCACTCTCGGTTCGTATCTGCGCGCCCACGGCCAGAACGACGCGACGATCGATGCGCTGTGGGGGATTGTCGCGACGGCCACGCTGAACATCGATCCGGACGAGGCGTCGCTCGCGCTCGCGGCCAAGGTGTTTCGCACCGGGCTGCTCGACACGGCCGACGCAGGCGATGTGGGGCACGCCGCCGTCCCGCTCAGCCGCATTCACGAGGACGCGGCTGCGAAGGCGCTCGCCAACGCCGGCGTCGAGGTGCTGCTCGACACCGGCGTCCGCTCGGTGACGCCCGACGGACGTGTCGAGACCGACAGTGCGAACGGAGCGCGCCGCTTCGACTGCGACGGCGTCGTGCTTGCGGTGCCGCCGAGCGACGCGTTCGCGGTGGCGCCGGAACTGACCTCGTCGCGCGCTGCTCGCGCACAGCAGCTGGGCACCTCGCCGATCGTCAACGTGCACGTCATCTACGACCGCAAGGTCACCGATCTGCCGTTCGCCGCCGCGGTGCGCTCGCCGGTGCAGTGGTTCTTCGACCGCACCGAGTCGTCCGGTCTCGCCGCGCAACGGCCGAATGCGCAGTACCTCGCGATCACCGTCTCGGCCGCGACCGACGTCATCGACCGGCCCACGCGTGCCGTGCTCGACAAGTTCGTGCCGGCGCTGAGCCAGCTGCTTCCCGTCGCACAGCGCGCCGAGATCGTCGATGCGTTCGTCACTCGTGAACGCCAGGCGACGTTCCGGCAGGCCGCCGGCACCGCGGCGCTGCGACCGAGTGCAGGCGACGGGCCGGACGGCGTGTT
>DATGFB010000302.1:0-2911 GCA_035309605.1 Jatrophihabitantaceae bacterium | reverse complement strand
GAGCAACGGGGTCGTCGCCGTCTTCAACTTGCTGCCCGGCCTGCCGCTCGACGGCGGCCGGCTGCTGCGCGCGGTGGTGTGGCGGTTGGGGCACAACCGGCTGCGGGGTACTCGCGCGGCGGCGTGGACGGGACGCGTGGTCGCCGTGCTGCTCGGCCTGTCCGCACTGGTGGTCGACCGCAGCAACTTCGGCGTTTCGGCAGGCATCATCACCATCGCGCTCGCGGCCTACCTGTGGTTCGGCGCGACGCAGGCACTGCGCATGGGCGAGATGCTCGAACGGATGCCGCAGGTGCAGCTGCGTGCACTGTTGCGGCCCGGGTTGCTCATCCCGTCCGACGTGTCGGTCGCAGAGGCGTTGCGCCGGGTGTGGGCCGGCAACGCACGCGGCCTGGTCGTCGTCGACGGTGCCGAGCGGCCACAGGCAATCGTGGACGAGGCGTTGATCGGTGCCGTGCCACCGGAACGCCGGCCCTGGACGTCGATCAGTACCGTCGCGCGGCCGCTCGAACCGGGGATGATCCTCGACGTCGATCTATCGGGTGAAGAGTTGCTGACGGCGGTCCGGTCCACGCCGGCGCACGAGTATCTGGTTGTCGATCGCGCCGGCACGCCGGCCGGCATACTCTCCGTCGTCGACCTGGCGGCGATGCTCAAGGCGCCCGCGTGAACGCACCCGGCTCGGGCCCGCTCCAAGCCGGCGAACGTGTGCAACTCACCGACCCGAAGGGCCGGCTGCACACCGTCACGCTCGAGGCGGGAAAGCAGTTCCACACGCACCGCGGCGCGATCGAGCACGACGCGCTGATCGGCGCTCCGGAGGGGAGCGTCGTGACGTCGACCGCAGGCACGCAGTACCTGGCGCTGCGGCCCCTGCTGGTCGACTTCGTGTTGTCGATGCCGCGCGGCGCCGCGGTCATCTATCCGAAGGACGCTGCGCAGATCATCGCGATGGGCGACGTCCGTCCCGGCGCGACGGTGCTCGAGGCCGGCGCCGGTTCCGGCTCGCTGACCTGTTCACTGCTGCGTGCAGTCGGCCCGACCGGGACGGTCATCTCGTACGAGGTGCGCGACGACCACGCCGACGTCGCCGTGCGCAACGTCGAGATGTTCTTCGGTGAACGCCCGCCGAACTGGCTGTTGCACCGCGCTGACATGGCGACGCATCCGGCGGAGCAGGACGTCGACCGCATCGTGCTCGACATGCTGAGCCCGTGGGATGTGCTGCCGGCGGTCGCCGCGGCGCTGCGGCCCGGCGGTGTGCTCGTCGGCTACGTCGCAACGACGACGCAGCTGTCGCGACTGGTCGAGGCGTTGCGCGAAGCCGGCGGATTCACCGAGCCGGCCGCGTGGGAGACCTTCGTGCGCGGCTGGCACGTCGTCGGCCTCGCGGTTCGCCCGGAGCACCGCATGATCGGTCACACTGCGTTTCTCGTCACAGCGCGCCGGCTCGCACCCGGCGTATCCGCGCCGCCGCGCCAGCGCCGCCCCACGAGTACGTGACGGACGCCAGGCTGGCCGCTCTGGGTACATGACGGGCGGCCGGCCGCTATGCGTCGGGGCCGGCCACCTCGACGTCGTCGCCCGCCCGCACGACGTGGATGCAGTCGCCAGGACACTCCTTCGCGCTGCTAATGACGTCCAGACGCAGGCTTTCCGGCACGTCCACGCGGGCTCCTGGGGCTACGTGCAGGGCGCCCGATTCGTCCTTGACGTAGGCGAGCCCGTCGATGTCGAACTCGAACACCTCGGGCGCGTACTGGACGCACAGTCCGTCGCCGGTACACAGGTCCTGGTCGATCCAGACCCGTAGCGGTTGGCTCAAAGCTGCCGCAACCCCTCATCGTCGATATCGGCGTGCCGATGCTTGTAGTCGAGGGTAGATCCCTCATATCGGTGCCCTGTCTGTGTAGGGTTGATTCTCGCGAACTCTCCACGACACCTGGAGGTGGCCGCATGGCTTCGGAGCCGAGCGAACCGCAGGCATCCCGGCGGTCGCAGGACAGCGCGGACGACTCCGACGTGCGCCGTCGCACGGTGTTCCTCGAGCAGGAGATCGAGCTGCTGCGGGCAAAGGTGGCTGAATCGCCGCGCCACATGCGTCTGCTCGAGGACCGGCTTGCCGAGGCGCAGGCGCGGGTCGCAAACCTGAACGAACGCAACGAACGCCTCGCCGAGACGCTGCGCGAAGCGCGCGACCAGATGGTGTCGCTGAAGGAAGAGATCGACCGTCTGGCCCAGCCCCCGAGCGGCTACGGCGTGTTCCTCGAGGCCTACGACGACGGCACGGTCGACATCTTCACGTCCGGCCGCAAGCTGCGCGTCGCCGTCTCGCCCGAGGTGTCGATCGAGTCGTTGCAGCACGGCCAGGAGGTCATGCTGAACGAGGCAATGAACGTCGTCGCGGCGCGCGGTCACGAACGCGCGGGCGAAGTCGTCATGCTCAAGGAGATCCTCGAGGGTGGCGACCGTGCCCTCGTCATCGGGCACACCGACGAGGAGCGTGTCGTCTACCTCGCCGACATGCTGCGCGAGAAGCCACTTCGTTCCGGCGACTCGCTGCTGCTCGAATCGCGTTCGTCCTACGCCTACGAGCGGGTGCCCAAGAGCGAGGTCGAGGAGCTCATCCTCGAAGAGGTCCCCGACATCGACTACACCGACATCGGCGGCCTGTCCAAGCAGATCGAGGCGATCCGCGACGCGGTCGAGTTGCCGTTCCTGCACGCCGACCTGTTCCGCGAGCACCAGCTCCGGCCGCCGAAGGGCATCCTGCTGTACGGCCCGCCCGGCTGCGGCAAGACGCTGATCGCGAAGGCGGTCGCGAACTCGCTGGCCAAGCAGGTGCAGCGCGTCCACGGCGGCGACCGCGCGCTGGTCATCGGCCACACCGACGAGGAGCGGGTGGTGTACC
>DATGFB010000301.1:0-3998 GCA_035309605.1 Jatrophihabitantaceae bacterium | reverse complement strand
GCGGAGCGGCTCAGGAGGCAGCTCGACCTGGTTGACCAGGTCAACGCCCGGCTCGCGCCGTTCCGGGTCCTGACCGGCATCGAGGTGGACATCCTCGAGGACGGTTCGCTCGATCAGAAGCCGTCGCTGCTGGCGCGTCTCGACGTCGTCGTCGCGAGCGTGCACAGCAAGCTGCGCATGTCGTCGGAGGAGATGACGCCACGCATGGTCGCCGCGGTCGCCAACCCGCACACCGACATACTCGGGCACTGCACCGGCCGGCTGATCACCGGCGGACGCGGCACCCGCCCGGAATCGACGTTCGATGCCGACATCGTGTTCGCAGCATGCGAGCAGTTCGGTGTCGCCGTCGAGATCAACTCGCGTCCTGAACGACTCGACCCGCCCAAGCGCCTGTTGCGGCTCGCCGTCGAGGCGGGGTGTCTTGTTTCGATCGACACTGACGCGCACGCGCCGGGACAGTTGGATTGGCAGCCGAACGGGTGCGAGCGGGCCGCGCGCTGTGGCGTCGACCCGACGACCGTCGTCAACACATGGTCGGCGGACGACCTGCTCGCGTGGGCGGCCGACCATTCGGTGCGGCCGTGATCGGGCGGCGCCGGCGTCCGGCCGAGGTGTTCACCTCTGTGCAGCGTTCAGCGGAGCGTTACGTCAGCGAACAACCCGGCGTCCGGTCGCTGCATTGCTTTTCGGCCGGCGCACATTACGAGCCCGACAACACCGCGTTCGGCCGCCTCGTCGGCGTCGACGAGCATGTGCTCGACGGCGGTTCGGGTTTCGCGCGCCACGCGCACCGCGATGTCGCGATCGTGACCTGGGTCGTGTCCGGTGCGTTACGGCATCACGACAGCACGGGCGCCGACGTGGTGTTGCGAGCCGGTGAGACGGCGGTCCAGATCGCCGGACGTGGGGTGCAGCACGTAGAGTCGAACGCGTCCGACAGCGAGGAACTGCGGTTCGTGCAGACCACGCTGCTGTGCGATGACGATGAGCCGTCGTACCGCGTCACCGACGTGCCGGTGCGTGTCGCAGGCTGGCTCTTCTCGGTGCATCGCGGCGGCCCACTCGTCCTCGAGGCGCGTCGTGTGCACTTGTTCGCAGCGACCGGGGAGTTCGCGGCGGTCTACGGCGGCCTGCGTCCGGAGCGCGACGCACTCTATGCAGGCGACTCGATGCGCGCCACTCGCGAAGCGCTCACTGTCGACGGCACTGGCGAGCTGCTCGTGGCGCTGAGCGCGTCAGCCTAGAGTCGGTGGCATGGCGATCTCGACTGTGAACCTGGGCGGACTCGAGGTGTCGGCGCAGGGGCTGGGCTGTATGGGCATGAGTCAGTCCTACGGCCCGACGAACTGGGACGAGTCGATCGCGACGATCCATCGCGCACTCGAGCTCGGCGTGACGTTCCTCGACACGGCGAACGTGTACGGCGCGGGCCACAACGAGGTGCTCGTCGGTCGTGCGATCGCGGGCCGGCGCGACGAAGTGCAACTCGCGACCAAGTGCGGCATCGACCTCACCGAGGGCTGGGACAAGCGACGCCTGCGTGGCACCCGCGGGTACGTCAAGCAGGCGTGCGAGGACTCGCTGCTGCGGCTCGGCATCGATCGCATCGACCTCTACTACCTGCATCGACCGCCGGACGACGCCGAGATCGAGGAGACCGTCGGCGCGATGGCCGAGCTGGTCTCCGAGGGAAAGGTCGCGCACCTCGGCCTGTCCGAGGTGGACGACGCGCTGCTGCGCCGCGCGTATGCGACCCATCCGATCGCGGCGGTGCAGAGCGAGTACTCGCTGTGGACGCGCGACCCCGAGACGACCGTGCTGCCCGCGATGCGCGAACTCGGCGTCGGGCTCGTCCCGTTCTCGCCCCTCGGCCGCGGATTCCTGACCGGCACGCTGGACCGTTCGTCCTACGCGAGCAACGACTTCCGCAATCGGCTGCCACGGTTCCAGGGCGAGGCGGCCGATGCGAACCAAGCGATCGCGGACGCGGTCGCGGGAGTCGCGCAACGCGTGGGCGTCCCACCCGCGCAAGTGGCGCTCTCGTGGGTGCACGGCCGTGCCGACGCGCTCGGCGTGCCGGTCGTGCCGATCCCCGGTACGAAGCGGATCACATGGCTGGAGCAGAACGTCGGCGCCCTCGACGTCCACCTCGGCGCGGACGACCTCGCCGAACTCGACGCGCTCGGCGACCAGGTAGTCGGTTCGCGCTACTGACCCCGCCGACGTGGGGAGTATTTCTTCACGCAGGTTGAAGAAATACTCCCCACGTCGGGTTAGGAGTCGCCGCCGATGGTGCCGTGGCCGGCGGCGTTGACGTCGAGCAGGTTGTAGCGATCGATCGCCTGGCGTGCCGCGTCGGGCTTGATCTCGCCGCGGCGCGCGAGCTGCTCGAGCACCGCGACCGTGATCGACTCGGCATCGACGTGGAAGAACCGGCGGGCCGCCCCCCGCGTGTCGGCGAAGCCGAAACCGTCCGTGCCGAGCGACGTGTAGTCGCCCGGGACCCAGCGCGCGATCTGATCGGGCACGGCACGCATGTAGTCCGACACCGCGACGACCGGGCCGGGCGCGTTGGCGAGGGTGGTCGAGATGAACGGCACCCGCGGCTCGTCGAGCGGATTGAGCAGGTTGTACTGCTCGCAGTCGACGGCGTCGCGGCGCAGTTCGTTCCATGACGTCACGGACCAGACGTCGACGTCGACTGCCCAGTCCTCGCCGAGCAGCCGTTGCGCATCGAGCGCCCATGCCATGCCGACGCCGGACGCGAGCAGCTGCGCACGAGGGCGGCCGGTGCCTTCGAGCGCGGGGGAGTAGCGGTAGATGCCGCGCAGCAGCGCGTCGACGTCGAGCCCGTCCGGCTCCTTCGGCTGCACGATCGGCTCGTTGTAGATCGTCAGGTAATAGAAGACGTCGTGATCGGACAGCGGCGCACTGTAGGCGCCGATGCCGTACATGCGCTTGAGTCCGGCGCGGACGATGTGCGCGATCTCGAACGCAAAGGCCGGGTCGTACGCCACGCATGCGGGGTTGGTCGCAGCGAGCAGCAATGAGTGGCCGTCCGCGTGCTGCAGGCCCTCACCGGTGAGCGTCGTGCGTCCCGCCGTCGCGCCGAGGACGAAGCCACGTCCGAGTTGATCGGCGAGCTGCCAGAACTGGTCGCCCGTGCGCTGGAACCCGAACATCGAATAGAAGATGTAGAACGGGATCATCGGCGTCGCGTGCGTTGCATACGACGTGCCCGCGGCAGTCAGCGACGCCGTCGAGCCGGCCTCGCTGATGCCTTCGTGCAGGATCTGGCCGGTCGTCGACTCCTTGTACGACAGCAGCAGATCGCGGTCGACCGCTTCGTACTCCTGCCCGTGCGGCGAGTAGATCTTCGCGGTCGGGAAGATCGCGTCGAGACCGAACGTGCGCGCCTCGTCCGGGATGATCGGCACGAACCGCGGCCCGATCTGCTTGTCCTTGATGAGGTCTTTGAACAGCCGCACCGTCGCCATCGTCGTGGCGACCTGCTGCTTGCCGGAGCCGCCGCGCAATTCGGCGAAGGCGTCGTCGGCGGGGTCGGGCAGCGGCTTCGCGCGCACCACGCGCTTGCGTACCGCACCTCCGAGTGCCGAGCGCCGTTCCTTCATGTACTGGATCTCGTCGGACTTGTCGCCGGGGTGGTAGTACGGCGGCAGGTCGGCCTCGAGCTCCTTGTCGGTGATCGGCAGGTAGAGGCGGTCACGGAACGCCTTGAGATCGGCGGTCGTCAGCTTCTTCATCTGGTGCGTGGCGTTGCGTCCCTCGAACGACTCGAGCGTCCAGCCCTTGATCGTCTTCGCAAGGATCACCGTCGGCTGGCCGACGTGCTCGTGGGCCGCCTGGAACGCCGCGTACACCTTGCGGTAGTCATGGCCGCCGCGCGACAGATGCCGCAACTGGTCGTCGGTCATGTCCTCGACCATCTTGCGCAGCCGCGGGTCGCCGCCGAAGAAGTGTTCGCGGATGTAGGC
>DATGFB010000300.1:0-2974 GCA_035309605.1 Jatrophihabitantaceae bacterium | reverse complement strand
GCCTACATCCGGATCGCCGAGCAGAACGGACGCCTCGCGACGTTGCTGCCGCGAGCTGTGCACCGGGCACGGGCACGGCGTCAGTGACCGTTCTGCAGGAACTCAGCTCGTCCCGCGAGCTGCTCGGCAACCTCGCGCTGCGCGAGATCCGTGGGAAGTACAAGCGCACTGTGCTAGGCCAGGCCTGGTCGCTCGTGAACCCGATCGCGCTGATGTTCACGTACTCGATCGTGTTTTCGGTGTTGCTCAAAGCACACCCTGACAAGGGACATCCCTCGGGCCTGAACGTCTTCGCGCTGTGGTTGTCATGCGCGTTGTTGCCGTGGATCTTCTTCGCCAACGTCGTCACCGGTGGCATGTCGGCGTTGATCTCGAACGCGAACCTGGTGAAGAAGGTGTACTTCCCGCGCGAGACCCTGGTCATCGCCGACACGTTGTCGTGGCTGTTCACGTTCTCGATCGAGATGTCGGTTCTCGTCGTGGCACTGCTCATCGTGGGCGGGGCGCCGCTGCTCTACGTGCCGATGGCGATCCTGTTCATGCTGCTGCTCGCATGTATGGGCCTCGGGCTCGCGCTGATGCTGTCGGTGGCGAACGTGTACTTCCGCGACACGCAACACTTCGTCGCAATCTTCATGCAGCTGTGGTTCTACGCGACGCCGATCGTGTATCCGGCGAGCTTGATCTTCCGTTCGCACGCGCGAGTCCGCACGGCGTACGAGCTTAACCCGATGGAGCGTTTCGCCACCGTGTTCCGCAATCTGCTGTACGACAACCGCTGGCCGACCTGGCACAACGACGTGCTGTTGCTCGTCGTATCGGTGGGCGTCCTCGCGATCGGAATGATGGTGTTCCGCCGCTTCGAGGGCCGCATGGCGGAGGAGCTGTGAGCGTCGCACCGGCGGTCGTCGTCGACGATGTTTCCAAACGGTTCCGCATGTATCGCGAGCGCAACAACTCGCTGAAGGCGGCGCTGATGCGCGGGCGGCGCGCGTCCTACGACGAGTTCTGGGCGCTGCGCGATGTGTCGTTCGAGATCCCCACAGGTTCGACGTTCGGCCTGATCGGCGAGAACGGGTCGGGCAAGTCGACGCTGCTCAAGTGCATCGCACGGATCCTGCGACCCGACGGCGGCACCATCGAGTCGGTCGGGTCGCTCGCAGCCCTGCTCGAACTCGGTTCGGGTTTTCATCCGGAGCTGTCCGGCCGCGACAACGTCTACCTGAACGGTTCGATCCTCGGCATGCGCAAGGCCGAGGTGGACGCGAAGTTCGACAGCATCGTCGACTTCGCGGGCATCGCGGAGTTCATCGACCAGCCGGTCAAGAACTACTCGTCCGGTATGTACGTGCGGCTGGGTTTCTCCGTCGCGATCAACGTCGAGCCGGACATCCTGCTCGTCGACGAGGTACTCGCGGTCGGTGACGCGAACTTCCAGGACAAGTGCATGGAGAAGTTCGCGGAGTTCCGCCGCTCCGGCCGCACCGTTGTGATCGTCAGCCACGCGATGGGATCGATGCGGTCGCTGTGCGACGAGGCCGTGTGGCTCGCACACGGCAAGGTGCAGGCCGCCGGCGCAGCCGCCGAGATCGTCGACGACTACGTGGACCAGGGGCACGCCGAACGTGAGGTGCTCGAGTCGGGCGCGACTCGTTGGGGCAGCGGCGAGGTGCGCATCACGAACGTCGACCTGCTCGGGCCGGACGGGTTGCCGTCGCGTCATCTGCACACCGGCGACGACATCACGCTGCGCATCGAGTACGCCGCGGCGGAACCCATCAAGCGCCCGGTGTTCGGATTCTCGCTCGAGAACATCGACGGCGTGTACGTCTGGGCGCACAACACGTTCGACGCCGGCTACCGCATGGACGAAATCGACGGCAAGGGCAGCATCGAACTTCGCATCCCATCGCTGATGTTGCAGCCAGGGACGTTCGACCTCATCGCCGGCGTCGTCGATCACACGATGACGCACACGTACGACTTTCTGCGCCACTGCCTGCGCTTCGATGTGGACTTCGGTACGCCGCGCGAATCCGGCGGCATCGTCGCGCTCGGCGGCACGTGGCAGACCGGCGACCCACCCCACTGACGCACCCCGTTGACTGGTCACTTGCGCGCCGACTGGTCAGTTGTAAGTGACCAGTCGTAGGTCTAACTGACCAGTCAACGGGGTCAGCTCGAGCGGAACGCGTCGCCGGATTCCGCGAACGCGGCGTGCAGCGCGTCGCGCCAGTGCGGCATCGGCGCGAGACCGGCCCCACGCCAGGCGGCGTCGGAGAGCACCGAGTACGCAGGACGCCTCGCCGGGCGCGGGAACGCGTCGGTCGTCGTCGGCTGGACGCGTGCGTGATCGGCGCCCAGCTCCTCGAAGATCGCCCTGGTGAACCCGAACCACGTCGTGTCGCCGGATCCGGTGCAGTGATACGTCCCCGCAGGCGCTGACGATCGCGCGAGCTCGACGAGCGCCCGCGCGAGATCGGCTGACCACGTCGGCGAGCCGCGCTGGTCGTCGACGACGCTGACGGTCTCACGTTCGCGCTCGAGTCGGGCCATCGTCTTGACGAAGTTGTTGCCCGTCGCGCCGTAGACCCACGCCGTGCGCACGACGTACGAATCGGCCGGGTGCAACTCACGCACGGCCAGCTCACCGGCAAGTTTGGTGCGTCCGTACGCGGAATTGGGATCAGGCAGATCGGTCACCTCGTACGGCACGGTGGCGTCTCCGGAGAAGACGTAATCGGTCGAGACGTGCACGAGCCGGCCACCCGCGCGTGCCATGGCTGCGGCCAGGTGTGCCGGGCCGGTCGCGTTGATGCGATACGCGAGGTCCTCGTTCTCCTCGGCCGCGTCTACAGCCGTGTACGCGGCTGCGTTGACGAGCACGTCCGGCGCGAAATCCTGCACCGTCGCGTCGACGGCGGCGGCGTCGGTGATGTCGAGGTCCTCGACGTCGATGGCGAGCACAACGCTC
>DATGFB010000299.1:0-2050 GCA_035309605.1 Jatrophihabitantaceae bacterium | reverse complement strand
CGGTACCCGCTCCCGACCACGGAGGTGTCGCGCCATGGCCGATACGAGCAAGAAGGGCAAGAAACCCGCCGACGTCGTCGCCCAGGCTGCCTCGGCAGTGGGCCCGATCGTGGGCCGCGCCACCGAGTTCGCCGGTGCCGCAGCCGCGGCCGCCGGCCCCCGCGCAGCGCACGCGAAGGAGCGTGCCGTCGGGATGGCCGAACGAGCCGGCGCGATCGGCGCAAAGGGCGTCAACGCAGTTGCCGAAGGCGTCGACAAGGCGACGGGCGGCCGCTACGCCAAGCAGATCTCGTCGGTCACGTCGCGCATCGAGGAGCGCATCCACCCCGACAAGATCACGCCGACGCCGGGTACGACTCCGCCGCCCGACGACGAGCCCCCCGCCGGCGAGCCGGCCGGATCGGCATAACGTCTCGTTGGCATGACCACGGCTCGCTATGACGGTTGCGGCTAGGGGCAGTTGACCCACTCGTCGCTGCCGTCGGCGAAGACCTGTCGCTTCCACACCGGAAGCCGGTGCTTGACCTGATCGACGAGCTGCGCGCATGCGTCGAACGCCTCGCGCCGGTGCGGCGCCGCGACCGCGGCGACGAGTGCGACGTCTCCGACCTCTAAGCGGCCGATCCGATGCGACACGGTGACGGCGAGCAACTCCGGCGCCGTCGCGAACTGCGCGGCCACGTCGGCGAGCACGGCCGCCGCCGTCGGATGCGCCTCGTACTCGAGCGCGACAACCGAGCGCTCGGCGTCGTGATCGCGCACGACGCCGCAGAACACGACTGTCGCTCCCCCGGCCGGCCGTGCCACGAACTGCTCGTGCGCGCGCACGTCGAGCGGCTGATCGCTGATCGCACTACGTACGTCCGCAGTCACACGCCGCCGCCGACCTGATGATCGCCGCCACCGAGTTGGTCGACCGCGTGCTGGAGCACGGGGAGTAGTACCGCCATTCCGTCGCGGACACCCCCGGGTGAGCCGGGCAGAGTGACGACGAGGGTAGTGCCGATCGAACCGGCGACGCCGCGCGAGAGAACGGACGTCGGCACCTTCTCGCGCGACACGATCCGGATCGCGTCCGCCAGGCCCGGTATCTCCCGGTCGAGCATCGGCCGCACCGCCTCGGGAGTCACGTCCGTCGGGGTCAGCCCCGTACCGCCGGTGGTGACGACCGCAGCCGCACCGGCGTCGATCGCGGCACGAACCGCCGCGCGGATCGTCGACATGTCGTCGGGCACGATCGTGCGCGCGACCACGTCATGTCCGGCGCCCTCGAACAGTGCGCACAACACGTCGCCCGACTCGTCCGGTCGTTCTCCTGACGCCGAGCGGTTGGAGCAGGTGACGACGCCGACGTTCACGCGTCGCGCTTCCATTCGCCCGACCGGCCACCGGATTTTGCGAGCAGCCGCACGTCGGTCAGCTGCGCGCTGCGATCGACCGCTTTGACCATGTCGTAGAGCGCGAGCCCGGCAACAGTCACTGCGGTCAGCGCCTCCATCTCGACACCGGTGCGATCGGCCGTGCGCGTCGTTGCGGTGATCAGCACCGCGTCCGGTTCGAGCTCGAGCTCGACCGTGACCGCGTGCAGCGCGATCGGATGACACAGCGGGATCAAGTCCGCGGTGCGCTTCGCACCCGCAAGTCCGGCAATTCGCGCAACAGCGAGCGCGTCGCCTTTCGGCAGACCGTCACGGCGCAGCAGCTCGATGACCTCGGCGGTCGTGACGAAGCGGCCGGCTGCGGTCGCCACCCGCGTCGAGACGTCCTTGCCGCTCACGTCCACCATGCGCGCCGCGCCCTGCTCGTCGAGGTGCGTGAGATCCACGCGCCCACCCTAAGCCGAGCCGCGAACCTGTGATCTCACAGAGGCAAACCAGTGCTCGGTTTGCACGTGCCCAGCACCCATTGATTACCTGGACGCATGGGCTGGGAGTGGGTGCGCCGATTCTGGCCCGCATTGGTTGCTGCCGTACTCGTGATCGCCTCGCTCGTGGCGGTGCTGGTCACCCGCGGTACACCGGCGAAGGTGACGGGACAGGGCGGACCAGCG
>DATGFB010000298.1:0-2047 GCA_035309605.1 Jatrophihabitantaceae bacterium | reverse complement strand
CGACGACGGTGCTCGCGACGCCATGGCCGCACGCCATCCTGCTCGGGCTCACGCTCCCACAGTAGCCAGGCGCCGCTTCCTATAGCCTCGCGGGCGTGCTGGATTTGAGCGCCGACGCGGCGACGCTGACGGCACAGCTCGTCGACGTCCAGTCGGTATCGGGCGATGAGGCGGTGCTCGCCGATCTGGTCGAGGCGGCGCTGCGGGAGTACGCGGGCATCGAGGTGCACCGCGACGGCAACGTGGTGATCGCGCACACCGATCTGGGCCGGGCACAGCGCGTCGTGCTCGCCGGTCACCTCGACACGGTGCCGATCGCCGGCAATCTTCCGTCTCGTGTCGACGGCGGGCGGCTGTTCGGCTGCGGCTCGACCGACATGAAATCGGGCGTCGCGGTGCTGCTGCGCGTGGCGCATCTGTTCGGGTCCGGGGCGCTCGATACGCGCACGGACCTGACCTGGATCGCGTACGACTGCGAGGAAGTCGAGGCGGTGCGCAACGGCTTGTACCGCCTCGCCCGCGACGCACCCGCGAAACTCGCGGGCGACCTCGCGGTGTTGCTCGAGCCGACGAGCGGGTTCGTCGAGGGCGGTTGCCAGGGAACGATGCGCGCAGCCATCCGCGTCACCGGCGTGCGTGCGCACAGCGCGCGGTCGTGGCTGGGCGTCAACGCGATTCACGAGGCAGCGCAGGTGCTCGTGCGGCTCGACGCGTACGAGCCGCGCGTCGTCGACGTCGACGGGCTGACGTATCGCGAGGGACTCAACGCGGTCGGCATCGCGGGCGGCGTCGCGGGGAACGTGATACCGGACGAGTGCACGGTCACGGTCAACTACCGCTTCGCTCCGGACCTGACCGAGGCGCAGGCCGAGGCACACATCCGCGACGTGTTCGACGGATTCGACGTCGCGATCACCGATTCGGCACCCGCGGCGCGTCCGGGTCTGTACGCGGAGCTCGCGCAGGCTTTCGTCGCCGCGGTCGACGGCGGCGCGCCGCGCGCGAAGTACGGCTGGACGGATGTGGCGCGGTTCGGCGCACTCGGCATCCCGGCGCTCAACTTCGGACCCGGCGATCCTGACCTCGCGCACAAACCTGAGGAGTACGTCGAGCTGGACGCGATCGCCGCCGCCGAGGCTGCGCTCGTGCGATTCCTGTCGCGATGATGGCGCTAACGTCTGCGGCATGACGTCCGAGAGGCCGCGCAGCGAGGAGCAGCACGGGCCGGTGCTGCTGCGGCGGGGCCAGATCAGGCCCGGTACGACCGACCAGCGGCTGCTCGACTCGCGCGGCCCCACCGACTGGGTGCACACCGACCCGTGGCGGGTGCTGCGCATCCAGAGCGAGTTCGTCGAGGGGTTCGGGCTGCTCGCGGAGTTGCCCGCCGCTGTCTCGGTCTTCGGTTCGGCACGGACGCCCGTCGATCATCCCGAGTACGCCGACGCGATGAAGCTCGGGGCGGCGCTGGCACGCGCGGGACTGGCCGTCATCACCGGCGGCGGGCCGGGCTCGATGGAGGCGGTGAACCGCGGTGCGTCCGAGGCCGGGGGAGTATCGGTCGGGCTCGGGATCGAGCTGCCCTTCGAACAGCATCTCAACGACTGGGTCGACATCGGCATCAACTTCCGCTACTTCTTCGCGCGCAAGACGATGTTCGTGAAGTACGCGCAGGCGTTCGTGATCCTGCCGGGTGGTTTCGGCACGCTCGATGAGATGTTCGAGGCGCTGACGCTCGTGCAGACGCGCAAGGTCACGCGGTTCCCGGTCATCCTCTACGGCACGCAGTACTGGCGCGGGCTGCTCGAGTGGTTGCGTACGTCCACGCTCGGCGAACACAAGATCAGCGCGCCCGATCTCGACCTGATCCACACCAGCGACGACATCGACGAGATCGTCTCGATCATCGTCGAGTCGCATCATGCCGGTTCCATGCAGGACGTCGTCGAGCACGCCGCAGCCGCCGAGGCGCACGCGCAGAAGCACGACGCGCAGTAGATGTCGGCCGTCTGCGTCTACTGCTCGTCTGCAGAAGGCATCGACGAGGCCT
>DATGFB010000297.1:0-4564 GCA_035309605.1 Jatrophihabitantaceae bacterium | reverse complement strand
GCCCGGTGGCGAGATCCTGCTCGCCGCGCTCGGCGGAAAGCACCGGCCAGATATGTCCGGTGCCCTTTCCGGTCGGGGCCCAGGGCGCGCCCTGAACGGTGCAGGAGTTGCCGGAGGCGAGGTTGCAGTCGCCGTACCCGTCGCCGTTGTAACGCAGCCAGCCCGGGCCGCTCGGCGTCTGCTTCTGGATCGTCGCGTCGACGACCTTGAGCGAGTTGGCGACCACCGCGTCCGTGGCTGACAGTTCGCCGAGGCGGACCAGTTCCTGGAATCCGGCGTCGATGACGCTGCGCTGGTCGAGCGTCGGGCCGCCGTTGTTGAGGTTGTAGCTGATCGCGGCGTTCGGATCGCCGGTCTTGGACAGCCGGATGAAGTACGGGTCGCTCGACAGCGGGCCGTTCGTGGTCACGGTCCAGCCCTTGACGCTGCGCTGGTACTGATCAGCTGTTGCGAGCCACACCCGCGAGTCGACCGCGTCGCCGTGCTGCTGCGCGATGGCGCCCGCACCTACCAACCCGGCGATCTCGGCAGCGATCGTCGACGGCGAATAGCCGCCCTGTTCCTCCCAGCGTTCCGGGCCGAAGCTGGGGCCGTGGCTGATCAGGTAGTCGGCGGCGGCCACGATGTGCGGCCAGAGTGCGGCGTCGCCACCCAGACCGGACTGCAGCGCCATCAGGATCGGGTAGGCGACCTCGTCGAGCTGGGTGTTGAACGTGTCCGGCGCGGGCTTGCCGTTGACCAGCGAGTTGCGCGGCATCGAACCGTCGGGCAGTTGCTGCCGCTCGAACAGGAACCGCGTGGCGTCTCGAGCAGTCGCCAGGTCGCCGTCGGTGAGCAGCCCAGTCCATGCCTCGTACAGGTCGCGGGAGAACACCTCGCGGTATGAGCCGAAGTAGGTGTTGTTCGGATCGCCGGCGCTCACCGACTGCCCCCACGGCGAGGCGAGGGAGGCGACGATCGCGCCGGGGAAGGTCTTGTCCTCGCTCGCCTTCAGCACGTTGGCCGATAGGTAGTACTCGCGGACCGCAGCGGACTGCTGCGCCGCAGTCAGACCCGGCAGGCTCGTCGACGGCGGCGTGAGCGCGGCGTCGTAGGTCAGCCAAGCCGATCGGTACATGCCCGTCAGCGCGCCGAGCGGCGTAGTGAGGGTGGCGCCTGCGGTCGCGACGGCTGCGGCCTGCGTGGTGCCGAAGCCGAGCGCCAGCGTCGTCTCGCCGTGCTTGTCGAGCACCACCTGCGCCGTCTGCTCGACGTTGCCGCCGTTGGCATCGGTATAGGTGGGGGCGAGCGTGTGCGTCGCGTCGAGCTCGGTGAGCCCGTCACTGGCAGTGCCCACGAAGCCCGAACTCGCGGCTGTGAACGGCACGCTCGCTCGCAATGCGAGATACGACGGCACAGCGTAGTCGCGGTTGGCAGCGTTGGTGACTGTGTTCGTGTCGAACGAGACCGGGACGGGCTCGCCGGTGGAGGTGTCGATCGTCGCGGAGTCGGCACCGCCGTTGCCGGTGCCGCCGCCCCCGTTGCCACCGATCGTGGCGTCAAGGCGCACGTAGAGCCGATAGCTCGCGGCTGCTGCGGTGAGCGGGGTGTACCTGGTGTGCACGACGACGCTGTCACGGGCCGGGTCGGTCAGATAGGTGCTGGCCAGCCGGTAGGCGCCGGACTTCGCGGTCGCGATCACCGTGCAGACCATCCCGGTGGTATCGGCGGAGACGGTGTAAGTCGTGTCCCGCGTCTGCAGGTCGGTGAAGGTCGAGCCGTCGGTGACGAGGTACTGCATCGTCTCGACGTTGGTGGTGTCGATGGTCGGCGCGTAGACGTCGGACAGGACGCCGCCCGCGACCGTGTACCAGATCTTGGACGTCGTGTTTCGCGCCGTACCGAGGCAGTCCTTGCGTGCGAGGTCGAAGTGCGACAGCGAGCCGGGCGCGCCCGGCGCGTCGATCGGTTGTGCTCCGGCGATCGCGGGTGGGACCGCGAGGAGCCCGATGACCAAGATCATGACGGCTGACACGGATCCTGCTCGCATGGGCCACCTCCGGCTGGGGGCTATGAAAGCGATTTCATCGCAATCGCTCAGAGGCGAAATGTCAAGAGTTGTCGTGATTCAGATGCCGGTCTCGCTCGCGAAGCGTGCGCGCGCTGCCATCTCGTGTCCTTGGTCCCAGGTGAGCGTTCTGGTCAAGGCCGCGGGCAGGGTGGTGATCTTCGCGGCCAGGGCGTCGGCGACGAGGTCGGCGCGGTGCCCGTCCGGTAGTGCGACCAGCATGAGGAACCGGGTCGAGCGTTCGACGAGCGTGGCGAGGGCCGGCTCGATAGGAGAGGCAACGCTCACGGCGCGGCCCGCGGGTTACGCCGCCAGCAGTCGCTCGAAGAACGTGCGGTATCGCTGCAGGCCTTGTCGCAAGTCCTCGGTGTCGACGGCAGACCCGCTTGACCAGCGCGCCTCCAGCTCCTCGCGTTCGTGCGCGAACATCGCCGCGAGCCGTTGCATGAGATCCGCCACGAGCGCGTCGGCGTCGTGCACCGCGCGGCGCGGCTCGTCGACGAACTCCGCCTGGATCTCCCGCCAGCGCGAGACCACCGTCTGCAGCTCGTCGTCGGCCAGCAGTTTCGCGTGCTCGTCACCGTCGTCATCGCTTCCGGTATGCGGGCGTGCTTCCATCCCGCGGTCGCTCACCGCTGCGAGCGCATCGTGCTCGCGCATGAGCGCCGGGTCCGCAGCGGCTTGGCCGCTCGGTTCGGCCGCGGCCTCGCCGTTCGGCGCATCCGTGGACGGTAATTCCTCTGCGTCGGAGAGACCGGCTATGCGTGCGGTCGTCATCGGCTCGTCCGATCCGTTGCCGTATCGGGTCATTGCGCACCTCCGTCGTTCCGCGAGCGGTCGGCAGAGCCGACGCCGTTGTCGTAGCGTTCGCCGCGCGCCCGGCCTGCGCCGGGGTCGTCGTCCTGCCCGCCGCGGGCGAGCAACTCGTCGAAGAGAGCGCGGTAGTTGACGAGCGCCTGACGCAGATCCTCGGTGCTCGCACCTCGCGTCTGCGAGCGGTCGTAGACGGAGTGCGCGGCGCGGTAGTTCTCGACGACCCGCGGATGGTCGACCGACACCAACTCGGCCTGGTCGTCGAAGTCCTCCACGGGATAGCCGCGGGCTGCCATGACGCGTTGCAGCAGATGCTCGGCGACGCCGACGGCGCCATAGGGCTCGTCGACGAACTGGGCCTGGACGACGCGCCACTCCTCCCAATACCGCGCCCGCTCGCTCTCGGGAATGGGTTTGATATCGAGCCGGTCGCGCCGGCGTGTGCGATCCAGCAGGTTCGACTCTGCGGCACGGCGGTTGTCGCTCTCGCCGACCGTCCGCTCGTATTCCGGGCCGAACCGCTCCTGCAGCGCTGCCGACCTTCGCCGCTGAAGAAACGCCCACGCAACGAGCGCGACGACGATCACGACAACGGCCGCGATAACGATCCAAGACCACGTTGGCATCGGGACCTCCTTGTCCGACTTAACGCCGGTCCTACCCTGCCCTCACGGACGTTTAACCTGCTACGCGCCGTTCTGAACACTTGTCGCCGACGGGCCACCGCTGCACGGCGCCAGGTCCCCGAGCAGTGAGATCTGCGGCTACGAGACCGTGGGTGGGCCCGCTTCGATGCGGCGCAGAACCAGTTCGGCGCGGTAGTGGTCGGGGTTGCTCTGCACTTCGGCAAGACCAGGACCTGACAACGATCGCGCCGGCCGCTCCCACGCACGTTGGCGGCTTCACCAGGCTTGTCCGAGGGAGCACGATCGACACAGACACCCCGAAACCGAGGAGGGCCGATGCGACGAGCCGCAGTCACGGGCAGCAGCGGCAAGCTGGGCAAGGCGGTGGTGCGCGAGCTGGTCGAACACGGCTGGGAAGTCGTTGCCCTCGACCGGGTCGTATCGCCATTCGATGACGTCGTCGCCTCCACAGTCGAGCTGACCGACTTCGGTCAGGCCGTCGAGGCGCTGAGCGCCATCGACGACCGCCACGACGGCGTCGACGCGCTCGTCCACCTCGCGGCGATCCCGGCGCCTGGTCTGATGCCCAACGCGGCCACCTTCGCCAACAACATCACCGCCTCCTACAACGCCTACAGTGCGGCGATCCGGGCCGGTGTGCGGAAGATCGTCTGGGCATCCAGTGAGACGGTGCTCGGTCTGCCGTTCGACGAGCCACCGCCCTACGTCCCCGTCGACGAAAAGTACCCACCGCGCCCGAACAGCACCTACTCGCTCGTCAAGACTCTCGAGGAGGAGCTGGCACGCCAGTTGTGTCGATGGCACCCAGACCTGTCGATGATCGGACTGCGGTTCAGCAACGTCATGTACCCCACGGACTACGTGCACTTCCCGTCCTACGACGCCGATCCACAACTGCGGCGGTGGAACCTGTGGGGCTACATCGACGCACGGGACGGAGCACAGGCAGTACGGCTGGGACTGGAACACGACGAGGTCGGCGCGGACGTGTTCATCATCGCCAACGCCGACACGGTGATGTCACGCCCGAACGACGATCTGCTGGCCGAGGTGTTCC
>DATGFB010000296.1:0-4331 GCA_035309605.1 Jatrophihabitantaceae bacterium | reverse complement strand
CCCGCCGCCGCGGCACAACTTCACCTCGATCCCGCGCATCCGCTCCGAGCGGCCCGCGTTCGAGGCGCATTACCCGCATTTGCTCGAACGCCTGGAAGCCGAGGCCCATCTCGGCCGCTCGCACGCCAAGGTCGCCGTGGCGGCCGGCCACATGGTCGGCGGCAACGGCCTGCGGCAGGGCGACGACGACACCGATCCGGGAACCTGAGCGCGTCCAGCGGATAGGCACCGCCGCTAGGGTGGGGTGGTGCCTGGGGTGACCGAAATGTCCGTTCGAATCGACGACGTGCGGAGCGGCTGAATCGTGCACCCCACTTCGGTGCTTGCGACGATCACCGGCCGCGACCGTCCCGGCGTGACCGCGGCCTTCTTCTCCGCACTGGCGGCGCACGATGTCGAGATCCGCGATGTCGAGCAGGTCGTGATTCGCGACCAGCTGATCCTCGCTGTGCTGTTCGACCTGCACGGCGACCCGGCCGCGCTGCGCGGGTCCGTGACGCAGGCGTCGAGCGCGCTCGGCATGGAGTGCGAGGTCACCATCGCCGACAGCACGCACGGACGTCGCAACCGTGCCGCATCCGGCGGACGCAACCACGTCATCGTGCTGGGGCACCCGTTGCGCGCCGGGGCGCTCAGCTCGGTTGCGCAGCGCATCGCCGACATCGGCGACAACATCGAGTCGATCGTGCAGCTGTCGAGCGAGCCGGTCACCAGCATCGAGATGATCGTGCGTTCTCGCGACCCGGTACGGCTGCGCGCGACCCTGGTGCAAGCTGCTGAGGACACCGGTGTCGACATCGCGGTCGAGCCCGCCGGGCTGCGTCGGCGCGCCAAGCGGCTGGTGGTGCTCGACGTCGATTCGACGCTGATCCGGGACGAGGCGATCGACGTGCTCGCCGAGCGCGCCGGCGTGAGCGAGCAGGTCCGCGCCATCACCGCGAGCGCCATGTCCGGACACCTCGACTTCGCCACGGCGCTGCGTGATCGAGTCGCGTTGCTCGAAGGCCTGTCGGAGCAGGACGTCCTCGACGTGCGTGACGCGCTGCGGCTGACGCCCGGTGCCCGGACGTTCGTGCGCACGCTGCGTCGGCTCGGATACCACGTCGGCGTGGTGAGCGGCGGGTTCACCGTGTTCACCGATCGGTTCACGGACGAGCTCGGCCTCGACTTCGCTGCGGCGAATCAGCTCGAGATCGTCGACGGCCGGGTCACCGGGCGCATCCTCGGCCCGATCGTCGACCGAGCGGGCAAGGCGATCGCGATGGCGGAGTTCGCGGCGAAGTACGGCGTGCCGCTCGCGCAGACGGTCGCGGTCGGCGACGGCGCGAACGACATCGACATGCTCGAAGCGGCCGGCCTCGGCATTGCGTTCAACGCCAAGTCCGCATTGCGCGCCGCGGCCGACACGTCGGTCAACCAGCCGTACCTCGACACCGTGCTGTTCGTCCTCGGCATCTCGAGCGACGAGATCGACGAGGCCGACCGGCTGTGACGCCCGCGGTCAGGCGGAGGGCGCGACGGGTGTGCCGACGAGAGTGACGCCCGCGGCGCGCAGCTCGTCGAGCGCCGCCTCGACGGTCGCCGGCGCGACGCCCGCGGTCAGATCGAGGCGAACGGTCGTCGCGTAACCCTGCGCCGCAGCATCGAGCGCCGTCGCGCGGACACAATGATCGGTCGCGATGCCGACGACCTCGACCGCGTCGACGTCGTGCGCGTGCAGCCAGTCGCCGAGCGGCATGCCGGCATGCGACGCCTCGAAGCCGCTGTACGCCGCTGCGTACTCGCCCTTGTCGAACACCGCCTCGACGTGCGTGCGGTCGAGGTCGGGATGCAGCTCGACGCCGTTCGTGCCGACGACACAGTGCGCCGGCCAGCTGTCGACGAAGTCGGGGTGCGCGGAGAAGTGCGCACCGGGGTCGACGTGGTGATCGCGGGTCGCTACCGCATGGTCGTATCCGCCTTCAGCGAGGCGGGCACTGACGAGTCGCGCGACTTCTGTACCGCCGGTCACCGGCAGGGAGCCGCCCTCGCAGAAGTCGTTCTGCACGTCCACCACGATGACCGCCGTACTCATGCCGGCTCCCTTCTGGGCAAGACGAAGCGCGTGGGAATCGCAGGCTCGCCCTTGGACAGTTTCAGCCCGTCCCACGGCAGGCTGACCGTCGCGGCGCGCAGGTGCCGGCGCGATTCGTCCAGCGTAGGGAGGTCGTCGACCGGCTTGCCGTCGCGCAGGAACGGGCGCTGCACCAACCGGTCGCCGTCACCGAGCTGCGGCTGCCCGGCCGTAACGACCGTCTCCTCGATCGCAGTGCCGGTCGGCTTGTGTGCGCGCACCACGGTCTTGCGCCCGCCCTGCGTGCCCTTGTGCTCCGATCGCTTCGCGACGGGACGCCCGTCCACTTCGACCAACTTGTAGACCAGGCTCGCCGTCGGCGCGCCCGAGCCGGTGACGACCGCCGTGCCTGCGCCGTACGCGTCGACCGGCGTGGCGGCGAGCGCGGCGATCGAGTACTCGTCCAGATCCCCGCTCACGACGATGCGGGTTCCCGTCGCGCCGAGTGTGTCGAGCTGCTGGCGCGCATGTGTGGCCATCACGCCGAGGTCGCCCGAGTCGATGCGCACCGCCCCGAGCGACGTTCCAGCCACTTCGACGGCGAGTTCGATGCCGCGCGTGATGTCGTAGGTGTCGACGAGCAGGGTCGTGTCGATACCGAGCGAGCCCACCTGCGCCGCGAACGCCGCTCGCTCGTCGTCGTGCAGCAACGTGAACGCGTGCGCAGCAGTGCCCGCAGCCGGAATGCCGTAGCGCCGGCTGGCCTCGAGATTGGAGGTCGACGCGAAACCAGCGAGGTACGCCGCGCGTGCGGCGGCGACGGCGGCCTGCTCGTGCGTGCGCCGCGAGCCCATCTCGATGATCGGCCGCCCTCCTGCTGCGGTCACCATGCGCGCAGCGGCCGCGGCGACGGCACAATCGTGGTTGAGGATCGAGAGCACGAGCGTCTCGAGCACGACCGCCTCAGCAAACGTGCCGGTGACGGTCAGGATGGGCGAGAACGGGAAGTACAGCTCACCCTCGGGGTAGCCGTCGACGTCGCCGCCGAACTGGAACTCGCGCAGATACTCCGCGGTCTGGTCGTCGACGACCTCTCCGTCGCGCAACCATGCGATCGTGTCGTCGTCGAAGCGGAACTCGGCGATCGCGTCCACCAGCCGTGCGGCTCCGGCGACGACGCCGTAGCGGCGCCCGTCGGGCAGGCGGCGGGCGAACACCTCGAACGTGCAGCGCCGTCGCGCCGTGCCGTCGCGCAGCGACGAGCCGAGCATGGTGAGTTCGTAGCGGTCGGTCAGCAGGGCAGTGCGCACGCGGGAATCGTCGCATCTCGGCGTCCGTGCGCGACAAAGCATGTCAGGATGGACGCATGGCGGGCACGCTCACGCCGCAGCGCGAAACCATTCCGCAGGAAGAGGCGGACGTCCTCAGCGACCCCGATCGGCCCTGGATCACGATCGTGTGGAACGACCCGATCAACCTGATGAGCTACGTGACGCACGTCTTCATGACCGTCTTCGGATACCCGAAGTCCAAGGCCGAAAAGCTCATGCTCGACGTGCATCACCGCGGCAAGGCGGTTGTGTCATCCGGCACGCGCGAGCGCATGGAACTCGACGTCACGACGCTGCACGGCTACGGGCTGTGGGCGACGGTGGCGCAGCAGTCTTGAAGATCGCCGGCGGCCGACGCAGAGTCGTGCGGATCCGTTTCGACCGCATCGAGACCGAACTTCTCACGGCGATGTTCACCGACCTCGCCGAGCTCGTCGAAGCCGACGCGTTCGACCAGGCCGATCCCGTACGCGCACGTCTGTTCCCCGCCGGCTACCGCGACGACGACGCCGCGTCGCAGGACTTCCGCGAACTGACGGAGGCATCGCTGCGCGTCGAGCGCGCCGAGCGGGCGCGCGAGTGCGCCGCCGAACTCGGCCGGCGCGGCGACGTCGTGCTCGAGGGCGACACTGCACAACGCTGGATACAGAGCATCAACGACCTGCGGCTCGCGCTCGGCACGCGGCTGGAGGTCACCGAGGACGATCAGATCGGCGAGACGACGCCGGGTGCACCGCTCGCCCAGGAGTGGGCGGTCTACCACTGGCTGACCGGGCTGCAGGACTCGCTCGTGCGCCGGCTCATGGGCTGAGGCCCACCCGATGTGCTCCCGGTAATCTCGGGCGCTGTGCTGAGCATCGACAGGGCGATCCACGACGCGATCGTCGCGCACGCGCGGCGTGATCATCCCGACGAGGCGTGCGGAGTCGTTGCAGGCCCGGCGGGCA
>DATGFB010000295.1:0-2628 GCA_035309605.1 Jatrophihabitantaceae bacterium | reverse complement strand
ACCGAGTCGGCGCCGAGCCGCGCGTCCCAGTCGCGCACGGCCGCGATGGCCCGAGCCGAGGTGTCCGCGAGCGATTCGCCGTCGGGGAACGTGGCAGCGGACGGCCGGGCTTGCACGATCTTCCACAGCGGGTCCTTGGCGAGCTCCTTGAGCGGACGGCCCGTCCACGCGCCGTAACCGCATTCGGTCAGCCGGTCGTCGATGTGCCACTGCGGGCTGCGGCCGGCCGCGCGCTGCGCGTCGAGCACGCGTTGCGCAGTTTCGGTGCACCGCTCGAGCGGGCTGGAGACGATCGCTGCCAGCGGCACCGCAGCGACGCGTTCGGCCAGAGCGGCTGCTTGCCGAGCACCGCGTTCATCGAGATGCACGCCGGGCGTTCGGCCGGCGAGCACCGGACCGGTGAGCGCGGTGAGCCCGTGACGCACGAGCAGGACGGTGGACATTACGTCGTCGCGTGCAGCACGCCGCTGCTGAGCAAGCCGATGAGCAGCAGGCCGAGCCCGATGCGGTAGCCGATGAAGATGTACGTGGTGTGCCGGACCAGCCAGCGCATCAACCACGCGATCGAGGCCAGGCCGGTGGCGAACGCGAAGATGAGCGCGATGCCGGTCAGGCCGGCACCCGGGCCCTTGTGCCCGCTGATCTTCGTCGCTTCGTAGATGCCCGACAACACGACGGCGGGGATGGAGAGCAAGAACGAGAAGCGTGCGGCGGTCTCGCGGTCGAGGCCGCGGAACAGCCCCGCTGTGATCGTGACACCGGATCTCGACGAGCCGGGCACAAGTGCGAGCGCTTGCGCGGCACCGACGACGATCGCGTCCGTCGTCTTGAGATCTTCCTCTTCGCGATTTCGCTTTCCGACCAGCTCTGCGATCAACAACGCGAGCGCGAGCACGATGAGCGCACCCGAGATCAGCCATAGGTTGCGTGCGCCGGTCTCGATCTGGTGGTGCAGCGCGAGCCCGATCACCGACACCGGAATGGTCGCGACGATGAGGTACCAACCGAGTCGGTACTCGAGCGTGCTGCGCATGCTGCGGTCGTACAGGCCGCGGATCCATGCAACGCAGACATGCAGCAACTCGCGCCAGAAGTAGATGACGATCGCCGCTGCGGTGCCGAGTTGGATGACCGCGGTGAAGGCCGTGCCCGGATCGTTCTTGCCGGCGTTGTACGTGAAATGCCAGTCGAGCAAGGCCGGAACGATGCGCAAATGTGCGGTTGACGAGATCGGCAGGAACTCGGTGAGACCCTGGACGATACCCAGGATCACCGCCTGCAGAAGCGTCACCGCGACACTGTAGCGACCGGGCGGTCGGTCTACCTGGCGACGAGCCGTTAGTGTGCCCGAGTGCAACAACGCAATGTCGGACGAAGCGGTCTGAAGGTCTCACACCTCGGTCTCGGCACGATGACGTGGGGCCGCGAGACCGATCTCGACGAAGCGGCGGCGCAGCTGGTGGCGTTCCGGGACGCGGGTGGCACGCTCGTCGACACGGCCGCGATCTACGGCTTGGGCGCTGCAGAACAGATGCTCGGCCAGCTGATGGCCGACGTCGTGCCGCGATCAGAACTGGTCGTCGCCACGAAGGCCGGCATCGCACGCGTCGGTGACGAGACCGTCGTCGACGCCTCGCGTGGCGGGTTGCTGCGCCAATTGGACGAGTCACTGCGTCGGCTGGCGATCGACAACGTCGACCTCTGGTACGTGCACACCGTCGATGCGAGTGTTCCGCACGACGAGACGCTGTCCGCACTCGACGCGGCGGTCGCCGCCGGCAAGGTGCGCTACGCGGGCGTGTCGAACTACAGCGGCTGGCGCATCGCGCGCGCGGCGACGTGGCAGCAGGCGGTCGCGGGTCGCACCGCCGTCGTCGCGAACCAGGTGCGTTACTCGCTCGTCGACCGTGGCATCGAACGGGAGGTCGTTCCCGCGTGCGTCGAACTCGGCGTCGGTGTGCTGCCCTACTCGCCTCTGGGCGGTGGCATCCTGACCGGCAAGTATCGCGGCGGCGTCCCGACCGATTCGCGAGCGGCGACGGGTGAGCGCCCGATAGCAGCGCTGCAACGCAGTACGACGGTGGGCATCGTCGAGGCCGTCGCGACCGCCGCGGAGGGACTCGCCACGTCACCCGTCGCCGTCGCGTTGTCGTGGGTGCGCGACCAACCGGGTGTCACCGCGCCGATCCTCGGCGCGCGCACACTCGGTCAGCTCACTGCCGCGCTGGCGTCGGAGTCGCTCGAGCTGCCGCACGAGATCCGCGACGCGCTCGATGACGTGTCAGCACCGGACATCCAGTACCCGGAGGACGTGCACTGAGCGACGTCCCCGATCGGGTCTTCTCCGAGTTCTGCGCTGCGGGTCTGTGGCCCGGGCTGGGACGCACGCTGGCCGGCAGGCTCGCCGACGCAGGCATCACCGCGCCGGCCGACGTCAACGTCACGAACCTCGCCGCGCTGCCCAAGGTCGGCCCGACGCGCGCCAACCGGCTGCTCTCGTCGTTCCTCGCCGCGGCGCCCATGTACGACGTCGTCGAGCTTCTCGTGCCGGCCGGTCTGGACGCGCGTCTTGCGCAACGCGTCGTGGACCGCCTCGGCCCGCCCGCGGCGCGCCTGCTGCGCGACGAC
>DATGFB010000294.1:0-8727 GCA_035309605.1 Jatrophihabitantaceae bacterium | reverse complement strand
CACGCGTCGTGTGTGACGCGATCGCCGGGATCGAGCGACGGAATCGCGCGGTTGCCGACGCCGCCGCGCAACCCGCCGGTCGCGAGCCGCGACGCGGCCAGCTGTTCCTGCGCACTGCGTCGAGGCGCAGCGCGGTAGCCGTGATCGGCGTAGCGCGACGACGCGTCGTCGCCGTACTGCGCCACGAACGGCTGCCGGTCGACCGCGCCGGTCCACTGGACGAGCTCGTCAGGTACCTCGTCGAGGAACCGCGACGGCGGGTTCCAGGACGGCGCGCCCCACGCGGAGCGGGCCAGCGCGCGCGACAGGTACAGCCGTTCGCGCGCCCGGGTGATACCGACGTAGGCGAGCCGCCGCTCCTCGGCGAGCTCGGCCGCGTCGCCGAGCGTGCGCAGGTGCGGGAAGACGCCGTCCTCCATGCCGGTGAGGAACACGACGGGGAACTCGAGTCCCTTCGCGGTGTGCAGCGTCATCAGCGTCACGACACCGCCGCTCGCGTCGGGAACCTGGTCGGCGTCGGCGACCAGTGAGACCTGTTCGAGGAACGCGTCGAGCGAGGTCGCCTCGTCGGTGCCGGCGCGTTGCTCCTCGAACTCGCGCGCGACGCTGACGAGCTCGCGCAGGTTGTCGACGCGTCCCTCGTCCTGCGGGTCGCGGCTCGCTTCGAGCTCACGTAGATATCCGGTGCGGTCGAGTACCGCCTCGAGGATCGCGCTGGGCGAGCTGTCGGGCCCGGCGGCAACGGCGCGCAACCCTGTGAGCAACGTCGTGAAGTCGCGGATCGCATTGACCGAGCGCTGCGCCAGACCCATGCCCTCGTCGGCAACCCACAGTGCGGCGCCGAACGAGAGGCGCTCGCGTTCGGCGAAGCGTTCGACGCACGCTTCGGCCTTGTCGCCGATGCCGCGGCGCGGTGTGTTCAGGATACGGCGCAGGCTGACGACGTCGTCCGGGTTGGCGACGGTGCGCAAGTAGGCGATCGCGTCGCGGACCTCGCGCCGCTCGTAGAAGCGCACCCCGCCGACGACCTTGTACGGCAATCCGACGCGGATGAACACCTCTTCGAACACACGTGACTGCGCGTTGGTGCGGTAGAACACCGCAACGTCGGACGGCTTCACTCCCTCATCGTCGGAGAGCTGATCGATGCGTTGGGCGACCCACGCCGCCTCGTCGTGCTCGTTCTCGGCGACGTAGCCGGCGATCGGTTCACCGGCGCCGGCGTCGGACCAGAGGTTCTTCGGTTTGCGATCGGGATTGCGCGCGATGACCGCGTTGGCGGCGGACAGGATCGTCTGCGTGGATCGGTAGTTCTGCTCGAGCAGGATCGTCGTCGCGTCGGGGTAGTCGCGCTCGAACTCGAGTATGTTGCGGATCGTCGCACCGCGAAACGCATAGATCGACTGGTCGGCGTCGCCGACGACGGCGAGCTCGGCCGGCTGGACGCCATCGGCCGCCGGCCGCGTCAGCTCGCGAACGAGCACGTACTGCGCGTGGTTGGTGTCTTGGTACTCGTCGACGAGCACGTGCCGGAAGCGCCGGCGGTAATGCTCGGCGACGTCAGGGTGATCCTGCAGCAGGCCGACCGTCGTCATGATCAGGTCGTCGAAGTCGAGCGAGTGCGCTTCGGCGAGCCGCCGCTGGTAACGCGCGTACGTGTCGGCGAGCACCTTCTCGTGCGCGTTCGCCGCTTTCTCCGCCCACGCCTCAGGTGTGACGAGCTCGTTCTTCAAGTTGCTGACCTGCGCGGCGAGCGAACGCGCCGGGTATCGCTTGGGATCGAGGTCGAGGTCGCGCACGACCATCGTCATGAGCCGCTTGGAGTCGTCGGCATCGTAGATCGAGAAGGACGACTTGAGGCCGACGTTCTTGCTCTCGGCGCGCAGGATGCGCACGCACATCGAGTGGAACGTGCTGACCCACATCGCCTTCGCGCGCGGGCCGACGAGCGCCGCCACGCGCTCCTTCATCTCGCCGGCCGCCTTGTTGGTGAACGTGATCGCGAGGATCTCGCCGGGCTGCGCACCGCCGCGCGCGAGCAGGTAGGCGACGCGATGCGTGAGCACCCGCGTCTTGCCCGACCCGGCGCCCGCGACGATCAGCAGCGGCCCGCCGCGATGCGTGACGGCGGCACGTTGCTGCGGGTTGAGGCCGTCGAGCAGCGTCGCCGGATCGACCGCGAGCCGGACCCCGCGGTCGGGCGGAGCGTCGTCGGGAGGCGGCTCGAACAGCGTGTCGAAGTCGCTCGTCATGTCGCGTCCAGGGTACGTGCGACGTCCGTCAGTCCCCGCCCCGTTGACTGGTCACTTGCGCGGTGACTGGTCACCTATAAGTGACCAGTCACCGTCCGAACTGACCAGTCAACGCAGGGGGCCGGGTTGCCGGGCCGGCGGGCGGCGTGCGACCATCGACGACGTGCTTCGCCACACGTACGAGTTCTTCTACGGGTACCGCTGCTCGGTGCCCGTCGCTGCTGGCTGATCACTCACCCATCCGACGCCCCGGGCCCGAGAGCCGCGGGGCGTTCTTCGTCTTCGAGCTCTCGGCGGGGCCCCACAGCCTTCGAAAGGAACCACCGTGACCACCGTCGTGAACACGGAGTCGGCCGACACCGGCAACGATTCGGCCGGCGACGCTGCCGCCATCCCGGTCCTGCGCGCCCAGATCGACGCGATGGACGAGGCGATCGTCCGGCTCGTCGCCGAGCGGGCGCGCCTGTCGCAGCGCATCCAGCGTGCCCGCCTCAACGCGGGCGGCACGCGTATCGAACTCGGCCGCGAAGGGCAGGTCCTCGCGCACTACCGCGCCGAACTCGGACCGGAAGGCCCGGCGCTCGCCGACGCGGTCCTGCAAGTCTGCCGCGGCCGCCGCTGACCCGTCGCGGGGAGTATTTCTTCAAGCAGGTTGAAGAAATAATCCCCACATCGCGTCAGAGCATGCGGCGGTCGGCGGCCCAGCGGGTGAGCTGGTGCCGGCTCGACAGCTGCAGCTTGCGCAACACGTTGGACGCGTGCGTCTCCACTGTCTTGATCGAGATGAACAGCTCGGCAGCGATCTCCTTGTACGCATAACCGCGCGCCAGCAGCCGGAGCACCTCGCGCTCGCGCGGCGTGAGCTGGTCGAGGTCGGGGTCGACCGACGGCGTGACCGGCGCCTCACGAAACGCATCGAGCACGAACCCCGCCAGACGCGGGCTGAACACCACGTCACCGTCGGCGACGCGCACGATCGCATCCGCGAGTTCGTCCGCCGAGATCGTCTTCGTCACGTAACCCCGGGCGCCCGCGCGGATCAACGCGATGACGTCCTCCGCCGCGTCGGACACCGAGAGCGCGAGGAACCGCGTCTCGGGCATGGACGTGCCGACCTGCTCGAGTACCGACAAGCCACCGCCGTCGGGCATGTGCACGTCGAGCAGCACGACGTCGGGTGTCGCGTCACGAATGACGCGCACCGCATCGGCAGTCGTTCCCGCCTCGCCGACGACGTCCACCCGCGCGCCCAACTCGGCGCGCACGCCCGAACGGAACATCGCGTGGTCGTCGACGAGGACGACCCGCACCACGCGCGCGGTCATCGCGGCATCCTGATCTGCACTTCGGTACCGGTGCCCGGACTCGTGCGCAATGTGACCTTTCCACCGTGGCGTTCGACGCGGCCGATGATCGAACCGCGCACGCCTTGGCGATCGTCGGCGATCGTGTCCAGGTCGAATCCCTTGCCGCGGTCCTTCACGAAGATGCCAACGGTAGCGGGCTCGACCTCGGCGTACAGGCTGATCGTCGTCACGCCCGCGTGCTTGGCCGCATTGACCAACGCCTCGCGGGCCGCGGCGACGCCTGCCGCAAGCGGCACGTCGAGTGGCACATCGCCGACGACGACGAGGTCGATCGACACCGCGTACGCGTCCTCGATCTCGGCGGTCATCGAGCGGAGCTCTTCGGACAGTTGGCCGGAAGCGCTGCGCGAGCCGTACAGCAGCGTGCGCAATTCGCGTTCCTGACCGCGCGCGAGACGGGTGACTTCGCGCGGTGACGCGGCGTTGCGCTGGATCAATGCCAACGTTTGCAACACGGAGTCGTGCAGGTGCGCTGCGATGTCGGCTCGCTCCTGCGAACGGATGCGCTCGTTGCGTTCGGCGCTCAGTTGCGACACCAAACCCATCCAGCGCGGGCCGGTGACGAGCGCGATGCCGACGATCGTGACCATCATCGCGAGCAAACCGTCGCGGATGCCGCTGAAGTTGGTGTGCGCAAGAACGAGCACCGCCCCGGCGACGACGAGCCCGGCGCCCGCGGCCATGCGGATGCGGCCGACGCGATTGGCGCCCGACGCCTGCAGCGAGTCCCGCGACAGGCGGCGCAACCGGTCACGGTCGAAATCGGTCGCCTGCCGCCAGATGAGCGCGCCGCCGAGGCAGGCGAACAACGTCGGGATGAACACGGCACCGAACGGCCCGTTGGCCGCAGCTACGCCGATCGCGACGAGCGCAGCGACACCGGCCACCGTGTACTCGATCCAGACCCGCCTGCGCGACGGAGGCACTGCCGACCCCGTCGGCAGCACGATCCAATACGCGCCGTAGAGCGCCACACCCAGACCACCCGCGACGGCGAGCAGGATGAACGCGAACCGGATCACGCGCGGACGGACGTTCAGGTGCTCGGCGATGCCCGCGGCGACGCCGCCCAGCCCGTGCACCAGACCGTGGTCCGGGCGCCGGTACAGGCGCGGGGCAGCGGGCAACGTCGAACTCACGCCGTCAATGATCCCGTCGCCTGCGCGCGGCGGCATCAGGTACCGCCCTGCACCAGGGTTCAGGGTCGGATTCAGGGCAAGTCCCGATGCGGCCGAGGCCCGCGATGTCGCAACCTTGGTGCCATGACCACGACCGAGTTCGGCGGCACTCCCCCGCCTCCCCCACCGCCGCCGGCCGGCGGAACCGCACCCCACCGCCTGCTGCGCCGCAGCCGTGACGACCGCATCGCGGCCGGCGTGGCAGGTGGGCTCGGCGAGTACTTCGGCGTCGACCCGGTGCTGTTCCGCGTGCTCATCGCCACGTCCGCGTTCTTCGCCGGCGCCGGCGTGCTCGCGTACCTGATCGCGTGGGCCGCGATTCCCGAACAGGGCACCGTGAACGCGCCCATCGACCGCTTCGTCTCCGGACTACGCAGGCGTCGCGTGCCGGTGTGGCTCGTCGCTATCGCCGCGGGCCTGTTCTTGTGGATCGTGGCCTTCAGCTGGTGGGCGCCCGGGCACTTCTTCCCGATCATGGTGCTGGTCATCGTGCTCGTCCTCGTGTTCGGCCGGCGCAACCGGTCGCGCGACGTGCAAGCGCCGCTTCCGCCGCCGCCGGGCGCATTCGCGACCAGCGACGCGTCGGCCGCGCCCACCGTCAACCTCGCGGCCGAGGGTGCGCCCGTCACGACAGACCCGACACGTCCGACGTGGGTCGGCGAGACCCGGCAATGGATGAGCGAAGCCAAGCAAGCCAGCCGTGAACGCCGGCGGCGGTCGTGGCCGATTCGCATCGCGACACTCATCGCGGTCGTTGTTGCGATCGCGGTGCTCGCATCGATCGATGCGGCGACCGGCATCGCGTTCCCGGCGTACTTCTGGGCCATCTTCGGCATCACCATGGGCGGGCTGCTCGTGGGACTCGTACTGCGGCGCACGCCGTGGTCGATGCTCTTCCTGCTCATCCCGTCCGTCGCCGGACTCATCGCGTTCGCACCGACGAGCGCGAGCCTGCACGACGGATCCGGATCGCGCGACTGGACGCCGGCGATGCCGAGCGACATCAAGTCCAGCTACCACCTCGCGTTCGGGCAGGGCGAGCTCGATCTGTCGCACGTCGCACCGCTGTCGTCGCCGCAGACCGTCGACATCCGGCTCGCCGCCGGACAGGTGAAGATCGTCGTCCCACCCACGCTGAATACGACCGTGCACGCGAACCTGCACCTCGGCGAAGTGACTGTGGACGGCGACGATTGCGCGAACAGCTCGTGCGGCTGGGGTATCACCCGCACGGTGCTGCCACCGGCGACGGCCACCGGCGCGCCGCTGACGATCAACGTCGACGTCGCGGACGGGAACATCGCGGTCGACCACACAAGCTGACCGCACACGTCATCCGGCGGGGTGGGTCGGCGCGTTCATCGTGCCTGATCCACCCCGCTGGGTGCACCATGAGGGCTTGGCCGCTATTCCCCGAGTCCCAGCCCTGGACGGCGTGCGTGCGCTCGCCGTCCTCGCTGTGCTCGCCGCGCACACGGGCATCCCGGGTGTTGCGGGCGGCTTCGTCGGCGTGGATGTCTTCTTCGTTCTGAGCGGATTCCTCATCAGTTCGCTCCTGCTGGACGAGCGTGTTCGCACCGGACGCTCCGACCTACCTGCGTTCTGGGCGCGCCGGGCGCGGCGGCTGCTGCCCGCCGCGCTCGTGATGATTCTCGCCGTCGTCGCGTTCCGGTCGTTGTTGCCGCTCGAGGCGACGGGTGGCTTGCGCGACGACGCGCTCAGCGCGGCACTGTGGTCGAGCAACTGGCGCTGGGCCTTGCACGGCGTCGATTACTTCGCGCAAGGCGGCACTGCGTCGCCGCTGCAGCACACGTGGTCGCTCGCTGTCGAGGAGCAGTTCTACGTGCTCTGGCCATGTCTGCTCGCGCTGGCCTGGCTCGGCGTGACGAGCCCGCGCCAGCGCAGCCGCGCACTGCTGTCGCTGTCACTGTTCGGAGCCGCGTGCTCAGCGGCGATGACGATATGGATGAGCGGGCGCGCGGCGCCGGGCCGCGTCTACTTCGGCACCGACACACGCGCGCAGGAACTGCTGATCGGTGCTGC
This sequence comes from Jatrophihabitantaceae bacterium, assembly GCA_035309605.1. GTDB lineage: Bacteria > Actinomycetota > Actinomycetes > Mycobacteriales > Jatrophihabitantaceae > DATGFB01. The sequence continues at coordinate 1,887 of DATGFB010000294.1, read as the reverse complement.
ACTCGCCGCCCTGCTCGCACCGACATGGCGCTGGCGGCACATGCAGCGACGGGCGCAACGCTCACAACAGTCGGCGGCGCGCCATCCGCTGCCGTTGTTGTTGAGCACGGCCGGCCTCGCCGTGCTCGGGTGCGCCGTGCACTGGTCGCACGGGACGCCTGCAGAGTTCCGGCACGGCTTGATGTTGCTCGTCTCGCTCGCGTCCGCCGCGTTGATCGCCGGCCTCATGCTCGACACACGCACCGCCGTCTCACGTGTGTTGTCGTCGATGCCGTTCGTGGCGATCGGCCGCATCTCGTACGGCATCTACCTGTGGCACTGGCCGATCTTCGAGATCTTGAACGGCGCCCGCACCGGCATGCGCGCCTACCCGCTGGCGCTGACGCGCATCGGCGTGACACTGGCCGTCGCCCTCGTGTCGTTCCTCGTGATCGAGCGGCCGGCCCAGTCGCTGCACATCAATCCGCAGCGTCTGCTGCCGGCGGCGGCGACGTGTGTTGCGGCGGTCATGGCGTTCGCCGCGTGGGCGGCACCGGCCGGGACGCTCGCGGCCGCGCCGTCTGCCGCCGGCGGGCTCGACCTGCCCCCTGGCGTCTCGGCGACCGCGGGCGTGGCGGTGGTCCGTGCCAAGCCCGCTGCCGCCGTGACGCCCACGGCGCATCAAACGGCGCACGCGCACGGCACCGGGCCGTTGACCGTCGACATCTTCGGCGACTCGATCGGCTGGACGATGGTGCAGTACTTCGCCGGCGCGCCGGGCATCACACTGATCGACCACACCAACCTCGGTTGCGGCATCGTGCAGGGCGGTCCGTACCGATACTTCGGGCAGAACTACGACGACAACGCCACGTGCGACTCCTGGCCGGCCCGCTGGGCGGCGCAGATCGCTGCCGACCGTCCTGACGAGGCTGTGCTCGTGACCGGCCGTTGGGAAACCATGGACCGCATGCGCAACGGGCAGTGGGCGCACATCGGGCAGCCGGACTTCGACGCCTACCTCGCGTCGGAGTTGCAGCAAGCAGTGCACGTGCTCGGTGCTACCGGCGCGAAGGTCATCGTCTCGACCGAGCCGTACAACCGGCGCGGCGAGCAACCAGACGGCTCGTTGTACCCCGAGGACGACCCGGCTCGCGTGGACCGGTGGAATCAACTGGTGGCAGCACAGCTGGCGGCGACGCCAACGGCCGCGAAGCTCGATCTGAACGCCAAGTTGTGCCCGGACGGCCACTACACGTGGAGCGTCGACGGCGTGCAGGTACGCAGCGACGGCGTTCACCTCAGCGCTGCGGGCGTGCAGTGGCTCACCCCGTGGCTCGTATCAGCGCTGGAGAACGATCGCAACTAGAGTGCTGCGCGTGAACGTCGACGATCTCCGCAATGCGCTGGCGCATCGGCGCGAGTACGGCTGGTCGGTGCCGGGACTCGACGCCGTGAGCGCCGAGGACGGGCATGTCGTCATCCGAGTCGAAGTGACGCTCGACCTCGTCAATGCGGCCAAGACGCTGCACGGTGGCGCCGCGGCGACGTTGATCGACATCGTCGACACACTCGCCATCATCACCGCCGACGAGCACAACCGCTTCGGCGTGTCGACGGACCTCAACGTGTCGTGGTTCGCCCCGATACCGCTCGGCGACCACGCGATTGTCGACGCGCGCGTGCTCAAGACGGGCCGCTCGCTCGCATTCGTCACCGCCGACATCCGGCGCGCGTCAGACGACACGCTGTGCGTGCAGGGCCGCATGACCAAGGCGCTTGGTCCCGTCCCATCTTGACGGCGTCGGGCACACGGCGCAGGGTGCAGGGAACGGCAGTCATCGGCGTTTGCCGCGACGACGGAGGCACCCATGCGCACGCTCAAGATCCTGCTCGTGTCCGCACTGA
>DATGFB010000293.1:0-2655 GCA_035309605.1 Jatrophihabitantaceae bacterium | reverse complement strand
CGATGCGACTCGCGATATATCGGCTCGACGACGTCGGCCGGACGACGACGTCGCACGCGCGATCGTGAGCACGTGATGTGTCTCGCCCACGTGGGGCAGGTTGCCGCCATCGGTGACGGCGAGACGGTGTCGGTGTTCCTCGGCGATCGCATGACGGAAGCCTGCACGCTCACGCTCGACGAGCCGCTGCACGTCGGCGATTGGGTGACGGTGCACTCCGGGTTTGCGCTGGGCCGGCTCACCGACGAGCAGGCGCGCGCTGCGCTGGATGTGCGACGGGGCGGGACGCAATCGTGAACCGGGCCGTGCCGCTCGCGGTCACCGCCGCGGTGCTCAGCGGAGTAGCGGTGTTCGTGAACTCGTACGGCGTGAAGGCAGTACACGACGCGACGGTGTACACGACGGGCAAGAACCTCGTTGCCGGCGTGACCTTGCTCCTGATCGCGTTGGGTTCGACACGTGACCGTGCAGCTCAGATCACGTTGCCGCGCAAGCGCGGTCAGCTCATCGGGCTCGGGGTGCTCGCCGTCGTCGGAGGCAGCGTCCCGTTCGTGCTCTTCTTCGAAGGCCTGTCGCGCATCCAGTCCGGTCCCGTGCAGGCCCAGTTCATCAACAAGACACTGGTCGTCTGGGTCAGCGTGCTGGCCGTCGTCTTCCTGCGCGAGCGGGTCGGTGTCGCGCAGGTTGCCGCGATCGGCCTGCTCGTCGCCGGGCAAGCCGTCCTGGCCGGTGGCGGGTCGGGACTGTCGAAGGTCTCCTGGGGGACGGGAGAACTGATGATCCTCGCGGCCACCTTGTTCTGGGCCGTCGAGGTCGTCCTGGCCAAGGTGCTGCTCAGATCGCTCAGCTCGTGGACGGTCGCGTTGGCCCGCATGCTCGCCGGGTCGGCACTGCTCGTCGTGTGGACCGCGATCCGCGGAAAGATGTCGGCCCTCGCGCATCTCGACGCGAGCCAGTGGAAGTGGATCATCGTGACCGGAGTGCTGCTCGCGGCGTACGTGGCGACGTGGCTCGCCGCGCTCGCGCTCGCGCCCGCGGTCACGGTCACCGCGGTACTGGTGGGCGCCGTGCCGGTGACCGCGCTGCTGCAGGCGATCGTGAACGGCACACCGTTGGGTCCGCAGCTGAGCGGCCTTGCTCTGCTCATCGCCGGTGCGGCGATCGCGCTGGCCGCGGCGCCGCGAGTCCGCGGACGGCTGCCCACCGAGCAGCAGGTGCCCGTTGCCTGACCGGCTCGCGCTGGATGGAGCGCTCACCTTCGCGCGGTTCGCCTATCCGCCGAACCACCTCGGCTACTGCGGTCCCGACGTCAACGACGAACTGCTGCAACGCGTCAGCGCCGGTGCGGCTGATCAGGAGTTGCGCACGCTCGCGCAGGGTTTCGAGGGCGCGTGGCCGTATCTCGAACTCATCGCGACGTGCAACAAGATCGACGACCCGCTGGACCGCCGGGTGGTCGAGGCGTACTGGATCGGGAACCGGCTGCTCGATCGGGTCGACGCCTCGACGTTCGCCGACTCGCTGGCGAGTCGCTTCGGTCCGCAGCTCGCCCACGTGGAGGATCGCGACCGGTTGCTCGCGCCGTTGCGGTCCGGTGCCCAGCCGCATCACGGGTTCCACGTCTTCGGCGTGTATCCGTGGGTCGGGTTGTTGCGCACGGGCGCGGTGGACTCGGCCTTGTTCGTGCTGGACCGGTGCCGGGTGCGGTGGGGACGGGTGGCATCCATATCGGACGACCAGGTGGTCGTCGTGTCGCGTCCCCTCACGTTCGACGGGACCCGGCTCGATCTGGGCGAGCCCCGTGAAGAGGTCGCGACACAGGCTGCGCGCGGCTACCGCCTGACACCGGACCTGGCCGTCGGGGATTGGTGTGCCCTGCACTGGAACTGGGTGTGCATGCGCCTCGACCGCCGGCAACTCGCCGCGCTGCACCACTGCACGCGGCGCGAACTCGACGCGGTGAACGGCGTGCGCTTCCCGGCGCCCGCGTCAGTGCTCGCCTGAGCTCACCTCGCGCAGCACGGCGCTGACCACCTCGGGCACCGCGGCCTGCACGGCGGCGGACAGTCCGACGCCGAAGCCGATGTCAGCAGCTTCGATCGCGTACACGACGAGGCGCTGCGGCGCGCGTTGCAGCGCCTCGGCGAGGCCTAGGACGTCGGGGATTCCGAGGCCGTGGGTGCTCATGCCGGTCGCTTGCGGCGCCGGCAAGGTCGTGCGGTGGATGCGGCCCGGGCTGCTCGGCTCGCAGAGAACGGCGTCCACCACGACGGCGAGCGCGATACCCGACCATGCGTCGAGCAACTGCGTCGGTTCACCGTCACTGACGGTGAGTGTGACGTCGGCGAGATCGTGACGCGCCAGCTCCTCGAGCACCGCGAGTCCGACACCGTCGTCGCGGCGGTATTCGTTACCGACACCGATGACGACCGCGCTCCCGCCGTTCATCGGCGTTCGATGGTGAGGTCGAGGAAGTGCGTGGCACATGAGATGCACGGATCGTAGTTTCGGATGGTCCGCTCGCACAGCGCCGTCAATGCGTGGTCGTCGAGTTCGATGTTGGCTTGCGCGACGGCGTGCAGGTTCGCCTCGATCATGGCTTGGTTCTGCGCGGTCGGCGGGACGATCGTCGCCGAGCGGATCGTGCCGTCGCCG
>DATGFB010000292.1:0-2109 GCA_035309605.1 Jatrophihabitantaceae bacterium | reverse complement strand
GTCGCGGCGGCAATCGGGTCGGCCGTAGCGGCCATCGAGATCGTCGACAGCAGGATCGCCGGGTGGGACATCTCGATCGTCGACACCGTCGCCGACAACGCGTCGAGCGGGATGTTCGCAGTGTCCGGGCAGCGCGTGCCGTTCGAAGACGTCGACGTGCTGGCGGCGCGCATGTCGATGACGCGCAACGGCGAGGTCGTGTCCACCGGCACCGGCGCCGCCTGCCTCGGGCATCCACTCAACGCGGTGCTCTGGCTGGCGCGCGCGGCGGCCGGGCTCGGCGAGCCGCTGCTGGCCGGCGAGCTGGTTCTCAGCGGAGCGCTCGGTCCGCTCGTCCCGGTCGAGCCGGGCGACCACGTCCGGGCCGAGATCACCGGTCTCGGTTCGGTCGATGTGCAGTTCTCGCGAGAGGAGTAGCCGGTGGCCAAGGTGGCCGTCGTCGGTTCGGGCAACATCGGGACCGACCTGATGATCAAGATCATGCGAGTGTCGACCAGGCTCGAGATGGGCGCGATGGTCGGCATCGATCCTGATTCGGACGGTCTGGCGCGCGCAGCCCGGCTCGGTGTCCCCGCGATATCGACGGGTGTACCCGGTCTGCTCGAGCACGACGTCTTCGCGGACATCGACATCGTCTTCGACGCGACCTCCGCGAGTGCGCACATCGCGAACGACGCGTTGCTGCGCGAGACGCGCGTACGTGTCGTGGACATGACGCCCGCAGCGATCGGTCCCTACGTCATCCCGACGGTGAACCTCGACGAGCACCTCGGGGAGCGCAACGTCAACATGGTGACCTGCGGAGGGCAGGCAACCATCCCGATCGTCGCGGCGGTGTCGGAGGTGGCCACCGTCCGCTATGCCGAGATCGTCGCCTCGATCGCATCGCGCTCGGCCGGTCCCGGCACGCGGGCGAACATCGACGAGTTCACCGAGACGACGTCGCTGGCGATCGAGAAGGTCGGCTCCGCGGCCCGCGGCAAGGCGATCATCGTGCTCAATCCGGCCGAGCCGCCGCTGATCATGCGCGACACGGTCTTCTGCATCGTGGACGACTGCGATCGGGACCTCGTGGAGCAATCGGTCCACGGCATGGTGAAGAAGGTGCAGGAGTACGTCCCCGGATACCGGCTCAAGCAGGACGTGCAGTTCCAGCGCGTCGACGAGAGCAGCCTGTACATGGAGTTGGCACCCGGCGAGCCCGGCTGGCTGGTCGGTACGTTCCTCGAGGTCGAGGGCGCCGGGCACTACCTGCCCACGTACGCCGGGAACCTCGACATCATGACCTCCGCCGCGCGCAGGGTCGGCGAGCGGTTGAGCTCCGAGGTGGCGGCGTGAGCACCGCACCGCACATATACGTACAGGACGTGACACTGCGCGACGGCATGCATGCGATTCGGCATCGCTACACGACTCAGCAGGTGCGCGACATCGCAGCCGCGCTCGATGCGGCCGGCGTGGCCGCGATCGAGGTATCGCACGGCGACGGACTCTCCGGCAGCAGTGTCAACTACGGCCCGGGTGCGCACACCGACTGGGAGTGGCTCGAGGCAGCTGCTGACGTCGTCACCAACGCGACGCTCACCGCGCTGCTCCTGCCCGGCATCGGCACCGTCCACGAACTGAAGCGCGCCTGGGACAACGGCGTGCGGTCCGTGCGCATCGCGACCCACTGCACCGAGGCAGACATCGCGAACCAGCACATCGCCGCAGCGCGCGACCTCGGCATGGACGTCGCGGGCTTCCTGATGATGGCGCACATGGCGCCGCCCGATGTGCTCGCGAAGCAGGCGATGATCATGGAGGCGGCCGGGGCGCAGTGCGTCTACGTCACCGACTCGGGTGGGCGGCTGACCATGGACGCCGTGCGCGACCGCATCCGTGCCTACCGCGACGCGCTGCGGCCGGAGACGCAGGTCGGCATCCACGCACACCACAACCTCGCCCTCGCGGTGGCGAACTCGGTGGTCGCGGTCGAGGAGGGGACCTATCGCGTCGACGCGTCGCTCGCAGGGCAAGGCGCAGGCGCGGGCAACTGCCCGATAGAGGCGTTCGTCGCGGTCGCCGACCTGCTCGGCTGGGACCACGGCTGCGACCTGTTCGCGCTGA
>DATGFB010000291.1:0-2631 GCA_035309605.1 Jatrophihabitantaceae bacterium | reverse complement strand
GCGACGGAACACCACTCGGCGCCTACCTGATCCAGCCGAAGAACAGCAGCCCGTCGAACCGCGTGCCACTCATCGTCATGCCCGCAAGCTGGGGCTCGGGCTCGAACGAGTACGTGCAGATCGGCAAGGAGTTCGCGAACGCGGGGTACGAAGTCATCAGCTACGCGCAGCGCGGCTTCCGGCCGTCAGAAGGCGAGGTCGACTTCGCCGACACGCAGACGCAAGGGGACGTCAGCACCGTCATCGACTGGGCGCTGAAGAACACCGACGCGGACAAGAACCGCATCGGCATGCTCGGCCTGTCGTACGGCGCCGGTATGTCATTGCTCGGCGCCGAGCGCGACGCGCGGGTCAAGGCCGTCGTCGCGATGGCGGCGTGGGCCGACCTGGGCGCGGCGATGGATCCGAACCACACGCTCAACGCGCTTGCGCTCGCCGGCCTCATGTCGTCCGGCGCGCGAGTCGGCACGTTGAACCCGGAATTGTCGACGGTCAAGGATCAACTCGTCGCAGGAGTAAGTGCCGGGTCGGAGACGATGCTCAACAAGCCGGTGCGCTCCGCATCGACCAACGTCGCGGCGCTCAACCGCAACAAGACCGCGGTCATGCTCGCGAACGCGTATCAGGATTCGCTGATCATCCCGAACCAACTTGTCTCCTTCTTCAACCAGCTGACCGGTCCGAAGCGACTCGAACTACGCCGGGGCGACCATGGCGGCCCTGAGATCACCGGTCTGCTCGGCGGTACGAGCGCCGAATTCCAGACTGCGATGCACTGGCTGGACCACTATGTCCGCGGCGTCGACAACGGCATCCAGGACGACAAGCCGGTGCAACTCGAGGACGTCAAGACCAGACAGTGGCACGCGTACGGCGACTGGGCCGAGATCGGCAGAGCGACGAGGTCGATGCTCGGTGACGCGAACACCGGAGCGCTGCCCACCGGAACGATCGACGGACGCGCGACGGCGTGGTCGCGCACTATCAAGACCGGCACCGACACGGTCGCCACCTCCGGCATCACGCAGATCAACAGCCCGAACTTCATCCTGACGGCAGGCGTGCCGATCTCGAAGGTCAACCGTGCCGACGCCGTCGTGTGGACTGGCGCCACGACGCCGGCGGCGGCGGTCGTCAACGGCGAGCCGCACCTGCACATCACGGTCATGACCTCCGGCGCGTCCGGGACGTTCTTCGCTTACCTCTACGACGTCGACCCGGCCACCGGTGGCACGCTCATGACCTACGCGCCGTACAGCGTCGTCGGTGTGACGCCGGGCACGCCGACGACCGTCGACGTGGACCTGGGCGCGACGTCGTGGACGGTCGGTGCCGGTCATCACCTCGCGCTTGTCATCGACACCGTCGACGGCCGCTATTTCGGGCACAACACCGCGCCCGGGTCGACGCTCACGTTCAGCTCCTCGACCGCCGATCCGGCGAGCCTGGCGGTGGACGTCGCCGGATAGTCCGGCGGAATGTCTGGGCACGATTCGTGTTGTACATGTGAGGAATCCGTCCCGAACACTAAGGAACTGCATGTCCACGACCACGACCACCCTGACCGCAGATACGTTCCAGGACACGGTCGCGAGCAACGACATCGTGCTCGTCGACTTCTGGGCCGCATGGTGCGGACCGTGCCGGATGTTCGCGCCGGTGTTCGAGGCCGCGGCCGAGCAGCACGGCGACATCGTGTTCGGCAAGGTCGACACCGAGGCGGAGCAGGCATTGGCGGCGGCGGCGAACATCCGATCGATCCCGACGCTCATGGCGTTCCGCGAGGGTGTGCTCGTGTTCAATCAGGCAGGCGCACTGCCCGCACCCGCGCTCGAGGAGCTCATCACCGCGGTGCGCGGCCTCGACATGGCCGAGGTGCACAAGCAGGTCGCCTCCGCGCAGCAGCGGGCCTGATCGCAGCCGCTGATCTACGCTCGCAACCGACGCAGTTCCCCGCCCTCGTAGCTCAGGGGATAGAGCGCCGGACTCCTAAGCCGGGCGTCGCAGGTTCGAATCCTGCCGGGGGCACTCGTTTCAGACGAGCGTGACCTGAACACCTTCGGCACGGATCGCCGCGACCATGTCTTGGTTGGCGTCGTTCGTGGTGATCAGGTGTGTGAGGTCGCTGATCGCGCCGAACTGGAAGTTGGATGCTTGGCTGAGCTTCGACGCGGTGGCGATGAGGACGCGTCTGGTAGCTGCCTCGATGCTTGCGCGTTTGAGTTGCGCATCCTCGAAATCGGCTGACGTCAGGCCGCCGGTAGCTGACACCGCACAGGTGCCGAGCAGCAGGATGTCCACGGTGACCCGACGAACCGCGTCGACCGCCTGGCTGCCATACATGGCGAGGGTGTCGGGCTGCACCGGGCCGCCCGGAACGAGAACTCGCGCGCCGGGCACGGCGGCGATCGCGCTGGCAGCATGAAGCGACAGGCAGAGCGCCGTGACGGGTCGGCCGGCGAGTTCGGCGGCGACCGCCTCGCAGGTGGTGCCGTTGTCGATGATCAACGAGTCGTAATCGCTGATCAAGGCCGCCGCTGTCTCGGCCAGGCCCGCTTTCGCCTGCCGGTCCTCGGCGGCGCGCAGGCGGTAGGGCGCATCTTCGCCGAACTTCACCGCCCGGGATGCACC
>DATGFB010000290.1:0-7109 GCA_035309605.1 Jatrophihabitantaceae bacterium | reverse complement strand
CGATCGACGAGGTGGTCGCAGCGTCGGCGCGCGCGATGTTCCCGCGTCGCAGTGTGTACGGCGCGGCGTTGACGCGGTGGCTGGGCGGTGCGCTGCCGATCGTCGATGCGGACGCGGTCCGCTCGCCTTCGCCGCCGGATGCTGCGTGGCGTGTTCAGGACGCAGACACGGACTGACACGATCACTGACATGTCGACGCCGGAACGCATGCACGACCAGCGCCATCGCGCCGAGTCCTTCGGCGCCATCGCCGACGCCTACGACCGCTACCGCCCGTCCTATCCCGACGCGCTGATCGGCGACATCCTCGCCGCGCACCCCTCGGCGGCGCTCGACATCGGCTGCGGCACGGGCAAGGCCGGGCGGTTGATCGCCGCGCGCGGCGTGCCTGTCCTCGGCGTCGAGATCGACGAGGACATGGCCGAGGTCGCGAGGCGCTCAGGTCTCGAGGTGGAGATCGGCTCGTTCGAGACGTGGGAGCCGCGCGGGCGGATGTTCGACCTCGCGGTCAGCGGGCAGGCGTGGCACTGGATCGACCCGGCGCTCGGTGTGCCGAAGGTGGTGGGGGTGTTGCGGCCGGCGGGGCTGCTCGCGTTGTTCTGGAACACGGTCAAGCTGGACGACGGCATCCGCGCCCGGTTGACGCCCGTCTATGCGCGGTACGCGCCGGGCGTCGCGGCGGAGGGCCGTCAGCTCGACGAGACCGGTGAGATCGCCTACGCCCAGGACCTGCGTGCGGCCGGCGGATTCGCATCGGTGGAGGTGCGGCGCTACCCGTGGGATCGCACCTACACGGCGCTCGAGTACGTGCAGCTCGTGCAGACGTACAGCGACCACGTGATCCTGCCCGCCGAGCAGCGGGCAGCGCTCGCCGACGCGGTCGTCGCCGCGATCGAGGACGCCGGCGGCAGCGTCGCGACCCGGTATGTGACCGTCGCGGTTCTGGCGAAGGCACCGCAATGACGCAGCACCGCGTGGCAGGCTGAGCGCGTGGATCTGCTCACCATCCCCGAGGCCGCCGCTGTCCTCGGCATGCCGGTCAACCGTGTGCACCAGCAGCTGCGTGACGGCCATCTCGTGGGTCTGCGCGACGACGCAGGCATCCGATGCGTGCCGGCCGCATTCTTCGTGGACGGCGCGATCGTCAAGGGATTGCCGTCCGTGATCACCCAGTTGCGAGACGCGCGTTACTCGGACGAGGAGATCGTGGACTGGTTGTTCCGGGCCGACGACTCGCTGCCGGGCACGCCGATCGACGCCTTGCGCGCGAACCGCAGCAGCGAGGTCAAGCGACGCGCACAGGTTGCCGGTTACTGACGTGCGCCATCTGCTGTACGTGGGCCTGCTCGCCGCCTGCGTCATCGGCACGCTTCCGCTGGAGTTCGTGTTGCACACACGGGTGTACGCACGCTGGCGGCGCCTGGTCGCGACGGTCGTACCTGTCGTGATCGTGTTCGGCGCCTGGGACCTGCTCGCGGTCGCGCAGCACACCTGGCGTTACGACGACCGTTACCTCGTCGGCGTGCGGCTGCCGGGCAGCCTGCCGATCGAGGAGCTGCTGTTCTTCCTCGTCATTCCGACGTGCGCGGTACTCACGCTGGAGGCCGTTCGGGTGCGACGTCCGTCGTGGTCGATCGGCGACGAGGGCCCGGCGTGAGTTACACGGCACTCGCCGCGCTCGCGGTGTCAGGCGCACTGTTGCTGGACCTCGCCGTCCTGCGGACGGCGTTGGTCCGGCGCAAGGCGTTCTGGACGGCATACGCAATCGTGCTCGGCTTCCAGTTGCTCGTGAACGGTGTGCTGACCGGCGTGCACGTAGTGCGCTATCGCAGCGACCGCATCATCGGGTGGCGGATCGCTTACGCCCCGGTCGAAGACCTGTTGTTCGGCTTCGCCATGGTGACGACGACCTTGGCGTTGTGGGTATGGCTGGGTAGGCGGAGCGAGCAGCGCGTGCGTGGCGCCAGCCGGTGAGACCGACGGCCGCGCGCCGAGGTAGCCCGACTTGTGCGCGCCGGCTGAACACGTCGTAGTCGGCGTCCTCGATCGCGTCGAGGATCTCGCCGTAGAGCGTGAACGCGGTGCGCAGGCAGTCGCGCGACGTCGGGTGCACCAGTTCGACGCCGGGCGCCGCGGCGCGGTAGAGCGCCCGCGCGCGTTCGATCTCGTGCGCCAGCAGGTTGCGGATCGGTCCGTCCGCGACACCGCGGGCGAGCCGTGCGCGGTCGACGCCGAACTCGTCGAGCGATTCCTGCGGCAGGTACACCCGCCCCCGGTGCAGATCCTCGCCGACGTCACGGACGAAGTTGGTGAGCTGAAACGCCATGCCGAGATCGATCGCGAAGGGCTCGAGCTCGTCACTGCGCAAGGACGCGTCCGCCCGGCCGAGGATCGGCAGCATCTGCAACCCGATCACTGCGGCGGATCCCCACATGTAGCGCGCGAGATCGTCGTACGTTGCGTAGCTCGTGACGGTCAGGTCCGTCCGCATGGACTCGAGGAAGTCCGCGACGTAGCTGTGCGGGATCTCCCAGCGCGTGACCGTGTCGAGCAGCGCCCGTGTGATCGGGTCGCTCGTCGTGCCCCAGTCGAGATCGGCGAGCACATCCGAACTCCACTGCGCGAAGTGCGTTGCGCGCTGCGCCTCGTCCGCCCCGATCGCGTCGACGATGTCGTCGGCGTGCCGCGCAAAGCCGTACAACGCGTGTACGTACGGACGCTTCTGCGGTGGCAGGAGCAGCGAGGCGAGGAAGTACGTGCGACCGTGCCGCGCGTTGCTGCGGCGGCACTTGAGATAGCTCAACCGCAGCGCGGGGTCGGTGATGGCCGCTGCGTCGAGCTCCTCGCGTGCCGTCACCCGCTCATGGTGTCAAACGCCCGCCGCTCAGCCGGTCACGCGCGCCGCGGCGAGGCGTCCGGACACGAGCACCATCGGCACGCCCACTCCGGGCTGCGTGTTCGACCCGCAGAACACGAGGTTCTCGATCCGGCGGTCCAGCGTCGGTGCGCGAAACGGGCCGGTCTGGCCGAACGTGTGCGCCGCCGCGAACGGCGCGCCGGCCGCGAGTCCCTGCGCACGCCAGTCCGCCGGCGTCATGATGTGCTCCGTCTCGATGCCCGCGCCGAATCCTGGATAGCCGCGCTGTTCGAGCGTCGCGATGATCTCGTCCCGGTAGTGCGCGCCGCCGTCGTCCCAGCGCGGGCCGTGCCGTCGCCGCGGGTCGAGATTCGGCGCCGGGAACAAGATGTAATAGGTGTGGCGCCCGGACGGCGCGAGCGATGCATCGGTGAGCGTCGGCGTCGTGACGAAGAAGGACGGGTCGGTCATCAGCTCGCCGCGTTCGATGACCTGTTCGAACGTCGCGTCCCACTGCGTGCCGAAGTTGATCGTGTGATGCGCCGCGTCCGGGAACGTGGCACTCGAGCCGGCATGCAGGACGACGGCGGACGGTGAGAAGCGCAGCCGGCGCACCCGACGCGGCGTGTAGCCGGGTGGCAGCAGCTCGGCGTAGGCAGTGGGCAGGTCGGCGTTGACGACGACGACGTCGGCCGGGATGCGCTCGCCGTCACTCGTATGCACCGCGCACGCGCGCCCGCCCGTCACCTCGATCGACGTCGCGGTCGTGTTGTACCGAAACCGCACACCGTGTGCGCCCGCGGCGCCGGCCAGCGCGCGTGGCACCGCGTGCATTCCGCCGTCGGGGAAGTACACACCTTCGACGCAGTCCATGTACGTGATCACCGCGTAGATCGCGAGCGCCTTTGCCGGCGACAACCCGGCGTACATCGCCTGGAACGAGAACAACCGACGCAGCCGTTCGTCCGCGAAGTAGCTGCCGACCATCGGCGCAAGCCGGCGGAAGCCGCCGAGTGCGACCAGCTGCGCGAGGGCGGGCCGCATCAAGTGCAGCGGTGAGTCGAGGTTGCGTCCGATGAAGTGCGGCATCTCCAGCTCGTAGAGCCTGCGCAGCCGCGCGACGAAGCGCCGGTAGCCATCGGCCTCGCGCGCGCCGCACGTCGCAGCGATCTCGTCGGCCATGGCGTCCACGTCCGCGCGCACGTCGATCGTGGAGCCGTCGGCGAAGCGCGCGCGGTACGCCGGGTCGAGGCGGTGCACGGTGAGCCAGTCGTCGATGTTCTCGCCGACGGCGGCGAGCGCTTCGGCAACCAGTCCTGGCATGGTCAGCACAGTGGGGCCGGTGTCGAACCGGTACCCGTGATCGTGGATCAATCCGGCGCGTCCGCCCGGGACGGCCTCCCGTTCGAGGACGGTGACATGCCGTCCGGCGCCCGCCAAGTGCAGTGCTGCGGACAGCCCGCCGAGTCCGGCGCCGATGACGACGACGGTGTCGGTCGATCCAGGAACGGTGCGCACGCTCGAGTCCGCGACGGGTCAGGTGTGCCGCTCGGTCGCTGCGCTCACGAGCGCATCGAGCGACTCTTGTGCATCGGCCGACACCGCCGGCATGCGCAGGGCCGCGCGCGCTTGGGCTGCACACGTCGCGATGCGCCTTTCGACGTCGGCGAGCGCACCCGTCGCGGTGATGACGTCGCGCAACTCTGCGACCGCAACCGCGTCGAGCGAGCGGTCGCCGAGCCGTGCGCGCAGCAACGCCGCCTGCTCCTCGTTCGCCCTGGTCATCGCGAGCGCGACGAGCAGCGTGCGCTTGCCCTCGCGCAGGTCGTCGCCGGCCGGCTTGCCGGTGACGTCGGGATCGCCGAACACGCCGAGGACGTCGTCGCGCAACTGGAACGCCTCGCCGAGCGGCAATCCGTACGCGGTGAGTGCGGCGAATGTCTCCGGGCCGGCGCCCGCGGCCGCGGCCCCGAAGTGCAGCGGTCCTTCGACGGTGTACTTGCTCGTCTTGAACATCGCCACGCGCAGTGCGTCGTCGACCGAGTACTCGCCCCTGGCCTGCACCAGCACGTCGAGGTATTGACCGGCCATCACGAGTTGGCGCATGTCGTCCCAGACCCGCCGCGTCTCGTCGCGCACGGATGCGGGCAGCGCCGCCGTGGAGAACATCGCGTCGGCCCACGACATCAGCAGATCGCCGAGCACGATCGCGGCGGCGGTCCCGTAGACCTCGGGATCACCCAGCCAGCGCGCAGCGCGGTGCAGGTCGGCGAAGGCGATGTGCGCAGCCGGCCGCCCGCGCCGAGTCGCCGATGCGTCCATGACGTCGTCGTGGACGAGCGCGCACGCGTGCAGCAGCTCGAGGCATGCCGCTGCCGTCACCAGCGCGCCGTCGTCGTCGTCGCGCCCGTGGACGCATCGCCAGCCCCAGTACGCGAACATAGGCCGCAGTCGCTTGCCCCCTTCGAGCACGATCGATCGCGCCGCTGCAACGATCGGGTCGAGCTCCGGACCGACCTGCGCGAGCACATCCGCGCGTGCTGTGAGGAACGCCGTCAGCTCCTTGTCGACGCGCTCGATAACGGCGTCAACAGGCCAGCTCACCCGCCGGACATTACGCTGACGGGCATGACACGTTCGGTTCGGGACTATCTGTCCACGGGGCGGCCGACGTTCTCGTTCGAGTTCTTCCCGCCCAAGACGGTGGACGACGAACGCCTGCTGTGGCAGACGATTCGTGAACTCGAACCGCTGCGCCCGTCATTCGTCTCCGTCACGTACGGCGCGGGTGGCAGCACGCGCGACAAGACGATCCGCATCACCGAGCAGATCGAGACCGACACCACACTGCTGCCCGTGGCGCACCTCACTGCGGTCGACCACTCGGTCGCCGAGTTGCGGGGCATCATCGGCCGGCTCGCGGCTGCCGGCATCACCAACGTCATGGCGTTGCGCGGAGACCCGCCCGGTGACCCGATGGGCGAGTGGGTCCGCCACCCCGAGGGCCTCGGCTACGCATCCGAGCTCGTCGAGTTGCTGCGCGCACACGGTGACTTCACCGTCGGCGTCGCTGCGTTCCCGTACCAGCACCCGCGCTCGTCGTCGCTGGACGAAGACACGCAGTGGTTCGTGCACAAGTGCCGTGCCGGTGCCGACTACGCGGTGACGCAGATGTTCTTCGACGCCGACGACTACTTGCGGCTGCGCGATCGAATCGCGGCGGCCGACTGCGACGTGCCGATCATTCCGGGCTTGATGCCGGTCACGAACATGGGCACCATCGCGCGGTCCGAGCAGCTGTCCGGCGCGCCGTTCCCGGCGGCACTCGCGGCGAAGTACGAGGTGATCGCCGATGACCCGAAGGCCGTGCGCGCGCTCGGCATCGAGGAGGCGTCCGCGCTCACGCAGCGTTTGCTGGACGAAGGCGCACCGGGCATCCACTTCTACACGCTGAACCGCTCGAAGGCGACGCGCGAGGTGTGGGCGAACCTGACCCTGTCGGCGCGGCTCTGACGGCGGTTACGCCGCGTCGCCCTCGAACGGAAGCGCGACGCCGAGCACCGCGAACGGGCGCGCGTCACCGGGAAACAAGTAGTGGCGGGCGAGGTCGACGAAGCCGAGGCCGCGGTACAACCGGAACGCCGGTGTGTCGGCATCCGGCGTCGACAGCAGCATGGCGCGGTGCGGTAGGTCCTGCGCGAGCTGCGTGATCAGCCGGTAGCCGTACCCGCAGCCGTGAAAGTCCGGCAGCACGTGCAACTCCGACAACTCGAACGCATCGGTCAGCCAGTCGTCGGCCATTTCGGCGGTCATCGACCTGCGCACGAGGTCGTGCCACCACTGGCCGGGCCTGGTCGTGTAGCCGTAGGCGAATCCGATCAGGTTGTCGTCGGCGTCAACGACGGCGCGGCACGCGAAGCCTTCGTTGTGGGTGTGTCGCTTGGCCGTGACGGCGCGCTGCGTGCCGGTGTAGTTCGGGTAGTTCATCGCCTCGACGTAGATCTGCATCGCCTCGTCGATGCGCTGCGCGAACTGCGCGCCCGTCCACTGCTGCACGGTGACATGCAGCTCCGGCCGGTTGGCAGATCGCACGTACCCGATGGTCCCACGTGTTCAGGCGACCTGGGCCGGAATCCCTCCTGTGAGCCGCAGGAGCTCGTCGAACGTCGTCGGGAACACCGCATGGGGGATGCCGCCGGCCGCCCAGATCTCCGGATACGACCGCAGCTCGACGTCGACGAGTGTGCGGATC
>DATGFB010000289.1:0-5277 GCA_035309605.1 Jatrophihabitantaceae bacterium | reverse complement strand
GGTGCGGTTGCCGGCACCGTCAGGACACGGGACGGTCGAGCAGCGACGAGCGCGCGAACAGCCCGTCCACCTGCAGCATTCGGCCGGTGCGCGGATCCACGAACGCCGCGTCGACGCCGTACCACTCGAAGCCGAGGCCGGCCAGCCGCGCGACCAGCTCGGGATACAGCGCCTGCCCGTCGTAGAGCGACACGAACGACAGCTCGAGCTGGATCAGCGCGAACTCGCGCAGCAGTTCGCCGGCACCGTCGAGCACCGGCGCCTCGTAGCCCTGCGTGTCGACTTTCAGCAGCGTGCGTTCGGGCGCAACGCCGTACGTTGCGACGACGTCGGCGATCGTGGTGACCGGCGCGGATTCGATGCCGATCGTGCGTGAGTGTGGCGCCGCATCCAGATGCGTGCGGTTCATGGGCAACGCCGACGACGAGTGCGAGTTGGCCGCGATGTGGATCTCGAGTGTGCCGGGCTCGGCGCCGACCGCGCTGTGCACGGCCGTCCAGCCCGGATCCTTCGCAGCGTGATGCGCGAGTCGCGCGTACGCCTCGGCGAGCGGCTCGAAGGAGATGATGCGCCCGCGATAGCCGCTCGAACGCAGGGCGTCGGCGTACTGGCCGACGTTCGCCCCGACATCGAGCACCGTGTCCGCGCCGAGCCACGACAGCGCGGCCACAATGCGCCGCGGCAACGGGTCTTTGGAGAGTTCGAGATTGCGCCGGTAAAGCTGCGATCGAACGAGCATCTTGGCGCGGTCGGTCACTGCCCGCCGCGTTGCAGAAGCGCGCGATCGCTCAGTCATCCGCTCCCCGATCCGTCCGCCGTGTGTCTTGTTCGGCGCGATCGTGTCATACCACCGATGTGGGAACATGGTTAGCGCTCACGACCGGGCGGTCCGGTACCCAACGCGAGGAGGATCCGCTGTGGCGCCAGCGTGGCGTTCTCAGGTCTACGCGGCTCGACGGCTGGCGCAGACTCCACGCACCTTCTCGAACTGGATGCCCGTGCTGGTCGACATGGCCCAGCAGCGCGTCGGCCACGGCCCGCAGTCGCTGAGCTTCCGTTCGCGATCCGGCATCACGATCAGCTGCCCCAACCGGCCGGGTGCGCGAGTGCCGGTCTACGAGATCTTCGCCGAGGACTGCTACCGGCTCGGCTGGTGGCTCGGCCCTTTGCTGCACGCCCCGATCGTGGCCGTCGACATCGGCGGGCACGTCGGCACGTTCAGCTGCCGCCTCGCCGAGCTCAACCCGCAAGCGCAGATCCTCGCGTACGAGCCGTCCGCAACGACGGCCGGCTACTTGCGCCGCAACGTCGAGCAGAACGGCTTCGCCGGACGCGTCACCGTCAACCAGCTCGCGGTGGCCGCCACCGGCGGCGAGACGATGCTGTTCGAGGACAACGAGGGCGGTAGCGGCCTCAACGGCCTCGTCGCCGCCGGGCACGCATCGGCGGGCGCGGCCGAGGTGCACACCACGACGTTCGACGAGATCGTCGAAGCCGCACCCGGCCCGGTCGACGTCGTCAAGATCGACTGCGAAGGTGGCGAGTACGACGTCGTGCTCGCATCGTCTGCCGAGAGCTGGAAGTCCGTACAGCGCGTCGTCATGGAGTACCACCCCGTTGCAGGGCACTCGTGGGACGAGTTGCGTGACCGCTTCGCCGACTGGGGCCTGCACGTGCAGCGCAGCGAGACAGTGAACGGCTACGGCTGTGTCTGGCTCTCGCGCGAGACGCTGCCCGCGTCCACGCACTGACCCGCGTCCGCATGGTTCGCCTGCCGCCGCGGCTGCGCCCGCTGTTCCCGATGCTCAAACCGGCATGGGTCGCGGCAACGCGCACGGTCGCGCCGGCGACCACCGCACTGAGCAAGCGTCGTGGCGGCTGGCTGCCTACCGGCTCGGTCGCGACGATGGAGGACGCTGCGGCAAGCACCGGCGGACGCTGCGTGGTGGCGCGGCCGCCGGAGGTGATCGAGCGCCCGCCCGCGATGCTCGGCCTGCCCGTGGGCCTGCCGCTCAGCGATTCGAGCGAGGGTCAGCACGTCGGCCGCGTCGCTGTCGCAGAACTCCCTCGCGCGCGCGTGCTCGGGCCGCACCGCGCGATCGTCACCGCGAACAACGACGTGCTGCACGAGCTCAGCTGGTACTTCGGCACGTCCCGTCCGCGCGAGCACCCGCTGTACCTCAACCCGTACCCGCCACCACCGCTCGATGTCGACGGCCGGCTCGGCCTGCTCGCCGCGCGCGGTGACGGCAACTACTACCACTTCTTGCACGATGTCCTGCCGCGCCTCGGCGTTCTCGAGCAAGCGCCCGAGATCGCCGCGCCGCAGCGGTGGTACGTCCCGGTGCGGACGCCGTTCCAGCAGCAGCTGCTCGATCTCGTCGGCATTCCTGCGGACGCGCGGATCGACGCTTCGCAGCATCCGCACGTGCGCGCGCAATGCCTGGTCGTGCCCGGCGTCCCCGCGATGATCGAGAAGAACCCGCCGTGGGTCGTGCAGTTCCTGCGCGACCGGCTGCTGCCGCACGCGGGGCCGATCCAGCCGGGGCCGCCGATCTTCGTCACACGCGGGCCGTCCGCGAACAACCGCACGGTGACGAACGAGGCCGAGGTGCTGACACGGCTCGTCGCGCGTGGGTTCGTGGCGCTCGACCCGGGACGTATGTCGGTCGTCGAGCAGATCCGCACGTTCGCGGCGGCGCCGGTGATCGTCGCGCCGCACGGTGCCGCATTGGCGAACATCGCGTTCGCGAGTCCCGGCTCGGCAGTGATCGAACTCTTCCCGGCCGGGTGCCTGCTGCCTGACTTCTGGCGGATGGCCTGCGGCGTCCCGGGACTGACGTATCGGTATCTGTCCGCGCCGGGTGGGCCGCGGCGGCCGACTCGCGCGCGCACCATCGTGCTCGACATCGACGTCGACATCGATGCGCTCGAGCGACTGCTCGACGAGGTGACGCCATGACCGCCGCGATCGTCATAGCGAGACGCGGCGATAGACGGCTCGCCATGCCGGTTGGCTTCGTTGCGTTGGCGCGCACCGCGAGCATGGACGAGAATCGACAGCCGTGCCCGTCACGCTGATCGTCGAGCCTGACCCGGGCGGGCATCGGTTTCAGTACGTCCGCCACGTCGTCGAACTCGCCTCGCGCGACGGCGAGGTCGTGCTGCTGACCTCACGCGGCGCGCGGCAACTGCCCGAGTTCGACAACTACCTCACCGACGCCGCGGTCACCGTTGTCGAGCGCTTCGACGACATCTACCCGCCGACCGCTGGCCTAGCTGCGGCGGTCGCCGAGGTGCATCGCACTCGCGCTGTGTCCGCCACGCTCGTGATGGACGCCGACCAGTCGCTCAAGCGCTGGTGGCTCGTCGCGGCACGCGCGTTCCGCGGTCTGTCGCCGCGTCCGCACGTGATCTTCTTGCTCACCCGCTACCCCGCGACGCTCACGCTGACCGATCAACTCGGGTGGAAGCATCGCGTCGCCAAGGGCGGGCTGGCGCTGCTCGCCATGTCGACTCGCACGCTGAGCCGCGTCGTGACGCTGGCCGGTCGCGACGACCTGTCGGCCGGCGCGTTGGTGAAGCGGGTACGCGATCCCGCGATCTGCGGCGCACACTCTCGAGACCGCGACCGCATCCGCGCCGAGTTGGGGCTGCCTGCGGGCCGGCGGCTGGTCGGGATCTTCGGCGCGATCTCCGATCGCAAGAATGTGCCGTTGGTGACCGAGGCGGTGCTCGCGTCGGGCGACGATGCGGACCTGGTTCTGGCCGGTGCGATCGAGGACGACGTCGCCGCGTGGCTGCGTGCTCAGCCTGCGAGCACGCTCGCGCGCATCGTGCAACGCGACGGGTTTCTCGCCAACGACGAGCTCGATCAGCTCGTCGCAGCGGCGGACGTGGTCATGATCGCGCAGAACAACAACGGGCCGAGCGGGATCATGGGCAAGGCCCTCGCCGCCGAGGTGCCGGTGCTCTCGGCAGGTTCGCTGGTGCGCGCTCGCGAGCTGGCGATGACCGGCGGCGGGGTGGACGTGCCGCTGACGGTCGAGGGCATTACGCAAGGCATCAGAGTGCTGCTGGACGGCACTCAACCGGCGCGCCCGCGGACGGTGCGTCCGGTGCCCCCCGCAACGGCCGAGACGTTCGCCGCCGGCCTGCTCGGCCGTCCCACGCCGCGAGTCGCTGCCGCACTAGGCGCGGCGGAAGAAGGTTCCGTCGAGCTGTAGCAGGCGGCGGGTCACGGGATCGCGGAAGCCGGGCTCGACGTACCACAGCTCGAGGCCGGCGTCCTCGAGATAGCGCACGATGTCGGCGAGCAGCGCCTGGCCGTCGTAGAGCGGCGTCAACGACAGCTCGGTACGCACGCCGACGAACCGCGGCAGTGTCGCGGTCGCGCCGTCCAGCACGGACTTCTCGTAGCCCTGCACGTCGATCTTGAGCAGCGTCGTTTGCGGATCGATGCCAAGACGCGCGATCAGCTCGTCCACGGTCGTCGCAGGCACGTCCTCGGTAGCGACGTAGCGCGATCGCGGCGCTGCCTCGGCGTGCGTGCCGAGCATCGGCAGCACGGACGACGACACCGAGTTGCCCGAGACGTTCATCGTCACGACGCCGGGCGCGTTCGACAACGCTGCCCGCTCGGCGGTCCAACTCGCGTCGGCGCGGGCGCGCGCGCCGAGCTGGTCGTAGGCGGCCTGCAGCGGCTCGACCGAGTGGATGCGTCCGGTGAATCCGGTGCGGCGCAGCGATTGACCGAATTGCCCGACGTTCGCGCCGATGTCGATGACGGTGTCGACCCCGTGCCGCTGCAGCGCGGCGGCGAATTGTCGCGTCGGGTCGCGCACGACGTCGAATCCGGCGCGGTTCACGAGGCGGCGCACGGTGGTCACGGTGCGTACCGCCACGGACGGGCGCTGGCGCGTCATGACGTCCTCTCCGGGCTTCGACAACGGCAGGCCGTGATCGTAGTCAGTCGACGCAGCACTGTTCGCGCCGGAAGCGCGTCAGGCCAGGCAGACCTGTCGCGAGTAAGGACCGAGCGTGGTTTGCTCGCTCTCCAGCTGGCCGTCGATGAAGATCTGGCAGGTGACCGGGGAACCACTCGCGTCGGTGCCGATGAACAGCGCCGCACGGTCCTTGCTGCCCACCGAGTGGAACGTGATGGTCCAGGACGGCGGCAGGTTGCGCAGATCGCCGTACGGCGCGTCGTAGCTCTGCGGCGCGACCCAACCGACGCGGATCAGGCGCTGGCCGAGGTGGTTGAACACGACGAGCCGC